>JAXDPG010000234.1:0-6813 GCA_034668485.1 Sphingomonadales bacterium | reverse complement strand
CAGCCTCGGGTCTGGCTGTGTCCGCTGCCAACTTGGTTCGCCCACCATGCAGGATAAGTGTAGGCGCTCTTGGGCAGCGGGAACCCCAAGCGGGCCTCGATGTCGGAGAAGGTCGCGTTCCACTCGTGCGTCTTCTTCGCGGCAAGGAAGTCAGCTAGGGGCTGATAACGAGACATTCGAAAGTTCCTTTCCTATATGTATATAGTGATGTACTAAAGTGAGCCATGTGTCAAGGCAGCCCCCCGAATGGGCGGAGCATGAATGGGTGTGGATCGGATTTCCGAGCCATGCGGACCTGTGGGAGGGCGATCTCGAGCCGGCGCGGCTGGAAGTCGCCGCCTTTGCGTCGGCGGTGCATGCTGACGGCGCGGGGGAGGAGGTCCGGCTGGTTGCCGCGGACCCCGCTTCGGCCCGCGCCGCCGCCGAGCTGGCCCCGTTCGCCACCGTACTCGAGGAGCCGTTCGGGGACGTCTGGCTGCGCGACACCGGGCCGATCATCCTGAAGAGCGGCACGCAGCGACAGCCGCGCAGCTTTCACTTCAACGGCTGGGGCGGCAAATACAAGCTGGAGGGCGACGACACTATCGGGCTTCGGCTCGCCGACGGGGCCGGCATGGAGGCCGTTCGCCACGACTGGATACTCGAGGGCGGAGCGATCGACGTCGACGGTACCGGCCTCGCCGTCACCACCGAGCAATGCCTGCTCAATCCCAACCGCAACCCCGGCATGAGCCGCGAGGAAGTGGAAGCGCGACTGCGCGAGGATCTCGGCATCGACCGCCTGCTCTGGCTCGGCGAGGGCCTGCTCAACGACCATACCGACGGCCATGTCGACAATCTCGCGCGCTTCGTGGCGGAAGGAGTGCTGGCCATTCCCGAGCCGACCCGGGACGATCCCAATTCAGCCATCTACCTCGACGCCAGGGCGCGGGCCGAGGCTTTCGGGTTGAAGGTCGTCCCCTTCCCCTCCCCCGGCCGGATCGAGCGCGACGGCGAGATCGTCCCCGCCTCCTACATGAACTTCTACATCGGCAATGCCGCCGTTGTAGTCCCGCTCTACGGGGCCGCGAGTGACGAGGCCGCGGTCGCCGCCCTCGCCGCGCTTTTCCCCGGCCGCCGAGTGGCAGGCATCCAGGCACCGCATGCCCTGACCGGCGGCGGCAGCTTCCATTGCATCAGCCAGCAGGTGCCCCGCTGACCGTCGCCCCAGCGTAGGCTGGGGCCCCAGCGAGTGAAGAACGCCGCGCCCCTCACCCGCCGGGATGCCAGCCTCCGCTGGCATGACGGTTACTCGCCCTGTAGGTGAAGGAATCTATGACCACCCTCACCGTCGCCGCCCTCCAGCTCGCCTTCACCGACAGCGTCGAGGAGAATATCGCCGCCGTCTCCGGGCTCGTGCGCGACGCCGCCGGTCGGGGCGCCAGGCTGATCCTGCCGCCGGAGCTGTTCGAGGGTCCTTATTTCTGCCGGACCCAGGACGAGGCCCATTTCGCGCGCGCCCTCCCCGTCGACCGGCATCCCGCCGTCAAGGCGATGCAGGCGCTCGCTTCCGAGCTCCAGGTCTACATCCCGACCAGCTTCTTCGAGGCCGAGGGGCATCATCATTACAACAGCCTCGCCATGATCGACGATCGGGGCGCGGTGATGGGCGTCTACCGCAAGAGCCACATACCGGACGGCCCCGGTTATTCGGAGAAATTCTACTTCCGCCCGGGCAATACCGGCTTCAAGACCTTCCCGACGCGCTTCGGCACGGTCGGCCCCGCGGTCTGCTGGGACCAATGGTATCCTGAGACGGCGCGCTCGCTGATGCTCCAGGGCGCCGAGATCCTGCTCTTCCCGACCGCGATCGGCGCCGAGCCGCACGATCCCGATCTCGACACCAGCCGGATGTGGCGGCGGGCGATGATCGGCCACGCCGTCTCCAACGTCGTGCCCGTGGTCGCCGCCAACCGCATCGGCACCGAGCACGGGCAGCGTTTCTACGGCCACAGCTTCATCTGCGACGAGCGCGGGGACATATTGGCCGAATATGGCGGCGAGGAAACCGGCATCCTCACCGCCACCCTCGACCTCGAGCAGGCGAGGAAGCACCGCGCCGCCTTCGGTTTCTTCCGCGACCGCAGGCCGGACCTGTACGGAAGGCTTGCGGAGGATATCTAGCAACCGTCATCCCGGCGAAAGCCGGGATTCCTGAACACGGATTGCCGAAATCGTCGGCCGCCGTGTTCCTGGGTCCCGGATCAAGTCCGGGATGACGACCTCAGCGCCACCGCCCGCTCGAACACCTGCTCGAACATCGCCCGGGTAAGCCGGTTGGTGTTCTGGTTGTAGCGCGAGCAGTGATAGCTATCGATCAGCAGCCGCCCGTCGGGCAGGCGATGCTCGGCGAGATGGCCGAACTTATGGGCCGAAAGGCGGCCGCCGGCGGCGCGGACGGCGGCATTATGCGCGATCTGACCGAGGGCGACGAGCACGCGCAGCTTGGGCAAAGCGGCCAGGGCGGGCCGGAAGTAGATCCGCGTACACGTGGCGATCTCGTCGGGCGTCGGCTTGTTCTGCGGGGGTACGCATTTGACCGAATTGACGATGGCGACGCCCTTCAGCCGCAGCCCGTCGTCCGGCCGCTCCTCGAACCGCCCTTCGGCGAGGCCGAACTTGAGCAGGGTCTCGTAGAGCAGGAGACCGGCGACATCGCCGGTGAACGGGCGGCCGGTGCGGTTGGCGCCCCGCTTGCCGGGCGCGAGGCCGCAAATGGCGAGCCAGGCCTCGGGATCGCCGAAATGCGGGACGGGCGCGTTCCACCAGTCCGGATACTCCTCGCGAAGCGCTTCGCGGAAACCGACGAGACGCGGACAGAGCGGGCAGTCGCGCGGCGCCTCGAGCGCGGGGACGGGGGATTGAGAGGTGCGGGCTGCCCCGCAGCTCGCAGCCATATCCGGGGGATATGGCGACCTATCAATGGCAGCGCGCATCGCGAGCGTCTAGGGCGGCAGCAATGCCGCTGACAAGCTATGCCATCGCCCTGGGCTCCAACCGCCGCGGCCGCCACGGCGGCCCCTCGGCCAATGTCCGCGCGGCGGCGGCCGCGATCGAGGCGGTCCGGCTGTCCAAGGTGCGGCTGACACCCGCCCTCGGCCCGGCCGGGCGCGGCTTCGCCAACGCCGTCGCCCTGGTCGAAAGCGAGCTCTCGCCCCCTGCCCTGCTCGACCGTTTGAAGCGTCTCGAGCGCGACTTCGGCCGGCGCGGCGGCCGGCGCTGGGGCCCGCGCGTGCTCGACCTGGACATCGTCTTATGGTCGGCGGGACCGTGGGAAGGCGGCGGCCTCGTCGTTCCGCATCCCGAGTTCCGCCGCCGCCGCTTCGTGCTCGAGCCGCTCGCCGAGCTCGCCCCGCGCTGGCGCGACCCGATCACCGGCGCGACCGTCCGCCAGCTTCTGCACCGGCTCGGACGACGCCGTTAGGCCGCCCGCTCGAACTTATTCTCGCGGCGGCGGCCGACCATGAGGCCGCCTTCGAGGCGGGCGCAGAGGGCCGCGTAATAATCGGACAGGAACTCGCGGTCGTCGCTCCACTCCTCGATCCCGGCCTTCTCCCGGATGGTCTGGGCGACGGTGGCGATCGCATCGTCGCGGCCGCCGCGCAGCACGTCCTCGAGCGTCTGCAGCTCGTAGACGCCGTAGAGGCCGAGCGCGGCCTCGCTGAACGTCTGCCGCGGCCGCTCGACGCCCTGGACGAGGTCGGCGCCCAGCGCCGCTCCCGACGAGCGCACCACCCAGGTGCCGGCGACGAGGTCGCCGACGCGCAGCCGGTCGCGGTTGAACAAAGGGAAGAAGAGGAAGATGCCGCTCCAGATCAGTGCGAACAGGGTCAGGAAGGCGTCGGCCGTGCCCTGCGCCGCCTGCTCGGCGAGGAAGGACAAGGGCAGGAAGACCTCGATCTCGCGCATCGCGTTGCGGGCGATGACGGCGCCCCCGGTCAGCCTGGCGCCGTCGCGAGCGACGACTCGAAGGCCCATCAACCTCTTGCCCGGGGTCGCGCCCCGCCCGCCCATCTCGAACAGCGAGAACCAGCCGTTGCGAAGCACGAAGAAGCCGAGCAGCCAGAGGATGATCATCACTTCGCGCCTGGCGGCGAGTGCCATGAGGGCGATGGCGATCGTCATGACGACCAGGATCGCGAGGATCATCAGCCCGTCGAGCATGAAGGCGGCGGCGCGCGCGCCCCCCGCGCCGAGCTCCAGCTGAAGGTCGACGCCCTCGGGCGTGACGAAGCTGCGCCGCATCGAGCCGGGGCTATCGCGCATCGCGACCTCGCCGCGGCATGTAGAAATAGGCCAGCCACCCGGCCAGCATCGCGGCGCCGATCAGATAGCGCGACAAATCGTCGACGACGGTCTGGCGCCCGATTCCCTCGAGCAGCCCGGCCACCGCCAGCATCGCCACCGCGCCCGCCATGGCGAGGGCGGCCGGGCGGCCGGCGCGGACCGCCGCTTCGGTGCGGGTGTCCCGTCCGGGGAAAGCGATCGCCATTCCGATCCGCATGCCCGCGGCGCCGGCGATGGTGATCGCGAACAGCTCGGTGGTGCCGTGGATGGCGAGCCAGCCGCCGAGATTGAAGGCGAGGCCCTTCTCCGCGAAGACGGCGAAGAACGCCCCGAGCATCAGTCCGTTGTAGAGGATGAGGAGGACGGTCGGCACCGCGAAGGCGAAGCCCAATGCGAAGGCGAAGATCGCGATCTGGCTGTTGTGGGTGAACAAATAGGTGGCGAAGGTCGCGAGCATGTCGTTGTGGCGGTCGTAGAGCGTGGCGCGCAGCGCATCGACTCCGGCGGAAGGGTCGCGCCCGCCCGCAAGCCCTTCCGGGATGATGCCGTAGAACCAGCTCGGATCGCCGCGCACCAGCAGGTAGGCGACCAAGGCCGCCGCCGCCTGCAGAAGCGCGCAGACCAGCGTCTCGCGCCACAGCCCCTGCACCGCCTCGGGCCAGCCGCGGGCGAAGAATTGGCCGAGCTGGCGCCAGGCCGAGGTCTGGACGCCGTAAATCTGGAAATAGGCGCGGATCGAGAGCTGCTCGAGATAGACGATCAGCCCCCGGTCGAGCGAGGTGTCGCGGGCGACGGCGAGCGAGGACAAGGTGGTGCGGTAGAGCAGAGGCAAAGCGAGGATGTCGTCGTCGGAAAGGGCTCGGATCGACTTCTTCTCGATCTGGGTCACCAGCCGGTCGAGCCGCTCCCAATCCGCCTCGTGAGCGGCGCGGAAGCGGCTGGCATTGACCAGGGCCGGCCGCGCCTCGACGATCGCGGAAACGGAGGCGCACACAGCAGATTCCTTCGCTTGAGATCGATATAGCCGGCGACGAGCCGTTCGCCGACCCTGTCATATTCGCTCTCGATGACATGAACGCCGAGATGCTGGAGACGGGTCAGGACCAGCCGCCGGTCGCGGATCAGCGCCGCGGCGGTGACGGCGCGGGTGACGTCCGCGGGCCGCTCCGGCATCGCGTCGGCGATCGTCTCAAGCTCCTCGTCGCGCAGGACGACGACGAGCAGCAAATGGGTCTCGACCATCCGCCGGGCGGCGCGGACCATGAAATCGGCCGAGGTGAGGTCGGTGAATTCGGTGAACAGGACGATCATCGATCGGCGGGTGAGCCGGGTCGCGAGCGTGGTCAGGGCGAAGGTATAATTGGTCTCCTCCGCGCTATAGTCGATGTCGGCGGCGAGGCGCTGCAGCTCGGGGAAGGCGGCCGAGCCCGAGATCAGCCCGCTGGCGATGCGCGGCCGCGAATCGAAGGCGTGGAGCGCGACCCGGTCGCCGAGCTTGAGCGCGACCCAGCCGGTCAGCAGCATCGCCGAGACCGCCCGGTCGACCCGCGGCAGGCCGGCGACCGGCTCCGACATCTGCCGCCCGCCGTCGATCGCGAACACGATCTGGTTGTTGCGCTCGGTCCGATATTCCTTGGCGTGAAGCTTGCGGTGCCGCGCCGACTGCTTCCAGTCGATCGCGCGCCGGTCCATGCCGGAGCGATATTCGACGAGGGCGTCGAAATCGGTGCCGTCGCCGCGGTTGATCTGGGCGATCAGGCCCTGCAGCGCGCGCCGCTGGAAGACCTGCGCGCCGCGCTCGTGAACGGGGCGGACGTCGGGGAGGATGAGCATCGCCTTATCCAGACCGATGCACCGCTGCTGCCAGGCGAGCCCGAGCGGACCGCGCCAGCGCAGCCACAGCTGATCGAGCCGCCCGGCGCCGCGACGTTCCATCGTGAGGCGAAGCAGCGCCGCGCCGCGGCCTTCCTCGAGCGCGATCGCCAGCCGCCCGTCGTCCTCGGCGGCGATGAGGGCGCTGGCGGCGAGCGCCACCTCGGCGCTGCCGGGAGGCCGCCGTCCCTTCAAGGTCACCGTCACCGTCGCGTCGACGCTCGCCCCGACATAGGCCCGGTCGGGCGCCCCGACACTCGCGTCGCCCTCGCGCGGCGCCATCAGGGCGTCGGCCAGGGCGAGAAGCAGGACCGCCACCGGCCAGGCGATCCCCGCATACCAGCGCTCCGGCATCGCGGCGGCGGCGACGAGCGTCAAGGGCACGCCCGCCGCGGCCGCCAGCACCGCCGCACGCGTCGGATAGATCAACGCGGGGCCTCGATCGTCTCGATGATGTCGGTCACCACGTCCTCGACAACCCGGCCGTTGATCTCGGCCGCCGGCGAAAGGATGAGGCGGTGGCGGAGCAGGGCCGGCGCCAGCGTCTTGACGTCGTCGGGGATGACGAAGTCGCGGCCGTCGAGCGCGGCGCGGGCGCGGGCGGCGCCGGCGAGC
>JAXDPG010000233.1:0-8325 GCA_034668485.1 Sphingomonadales bacterium | reverse complement strand
CGGCCGCTGTCTGGGCGACGGCGGGCGACGGCGCGGCGGCGCCCGCCTCGCGCGTCGACTTGAGCTCCGCCACCTCGGCGCGAAGGGCGGCGATCTCCGCCCGCATCGCCGCCACCTCGGCCGCGACGTCGCCTGGAGCCGCCCTTTCGGCGCCCAGCGCCGGCGCGGCGAGCGCCGACGCGAGCAGAGCGGCGGTGAGCGTGAGCTTGGCCATGGCGGCTCCCCTGGACGATGACGGGACGGATTTATGGCTTGTAGATTGCGATACGACGTCGACCGAATGACAATATCGTGACAGCGGCCAGTTCGCATCCCGGATTGTGCAGGGACTCGATCGGGACGGCGGCTACGGACCGCTCGACGAGGTCGCCACGGGCCGGAGCGCCGGGCCTTCGGTGACGGGGGTGCAAAAAGGCCCCAATGCCCCGAGTGACTGACGAGGTGGACGCCGCTATCATGATCGGGCTCGCGGGGAGGTGGACATGAGCCGATTCAAGAAGCAGGTCATGGGATATGCCGAGCGCCCACCGGGGGTGCTGGTTCAGTTCGCCGGCCAGGCCGGCTACTTCGAACTGCCGCAATCGACCCCGGGCTTCGACCGTTTCGCCTCGCTGCTTCGAGCCGCGAAGGATTCGGGAATCCCGGTCGAGTTCGAAGCCGACGGAAACCAGTCCTCTCGGTCGGATAGGCGTTGCAGGCCCTGGCCGCGCCCTGGTGACCCCAACGGGACTCGAACCCGTGTTTTCGCCGTGAAAGGGCGACGTCCTGGACCGCTAGACGATGGGGCCGGAGCGGGCGAGCCGGGCCTTAGGTGGCGCGGCGCGTCGCGTCAATCGCACCAGGCGGCGTCCTCCAGGTGGAGCTCGGCGCCGGTGCGCCCTTCCCATTCGTCCTTGCGGATCCGGCCCGCCACCCAGAGCTTGCGGTGCGCCGGCGCCGCCAGCATCGCCTCGCCGAGCGGGGTCGCGGCCATCCGGAAGGCGATCGCCTTCACGCGCCGGCCGTCCTCGCCGGCGACGATCGCCCGCAGATGGCCGCTGCCGACGATATCGGCCTTGATCATCCTCACCGGGCCGGTCGCGACCCGCGGCGCCGGCCAGCCCGCGCCATAGGGGCCGCCCGCCTCGAGCGCCTCGCACAAGGCCGGGCAGACGCCGCCCGGCGCCACCACCGCGTCGAGCAGCAAGGCGCGGTCGTCGCGGCTCCTCGCCACGTCGGCGGCGAGCCGCTCGTCGAGGAATTCGGCCAGGGCCTCGATCCTGCCCCGCTCGACGGTGAGCCCGGCCGCCATCGCGTGGCCGCCGCCGGCGACGATGAGGCCGCTGTCCTTGGCCGCGAGCACCGCCGCGCCGAGGTCGACTCCGCCGATCGAGCGGCCCGAGCCCCTGCCCAGCCCGTCCCCGCCGAGCGCGACGACGATGGCCGGGCGGCCGAACCTTTCCTTGAGGCGCCCGGCGACGATGCCGATCACGCCCGGATGCCAGCCCTCGCCGGCGGCAAGGATCACCGAGCGATTGTCCTGGCCGCCGCACAAAGCCTCGGCGGCCTCGGCCACCATCGTCTCGATCGAGCGCCGCTCCTCGTTGAGCCGGTCGAGCTCGGCCGCGATCGCCTCGGCCTCGGCCGGGTCGTCGGTGGTCAGCAGGCGCACTCCGAGATCGGACTTGCCGACCCGGCCGCCGGCGTTGATGCGCGGGCCCAGCGCCCAGCCGAGGTCGGTGCAGGTCGGGGCGCGGCTGAGCCGGGCCGCATCGGCGAGCGCGGCAAGCCCGGGATTGCGCCGCTGCGCCATCATTTTGAGGCCCTGGGTCACGAAGGCGCGATTGAGGCCCCTCAGCTGGGCGACGTCGGCGACGGTGCCGAGCGCGACCAGGTCGAGCAGGTCGATCAGCCTCGGCTCCTCGCGCCCGTCGAAATAGCCGCGCCCGCGCAGCACCCGAAGCGTCGCCGCGCCGAGCAGGAAGCAGATTCCGACCGCGGCGAGATGGCCGTGGGCCGCGCCTTCGGCCGCCTCGTCGAGCCGGTTCGGGTTGACCAGGGCCAGCGCCGTGGGGAGGGCGCTCGCGCATTTATGATGGTCGACGACGATGACGTCGACGCCCGCGGCGCGCGCCATCGCCAGCGCCTCGAAGGCCTGGGCGCCGCAATCGACGGTGACGATCAGCTTCGCCCCCTCGCGGCCGAGCCGGACCAAAGCCTCTCCGGAAGGGCCGTAGCCTTCCATCAGCCGGTCGGGAATGTAGGCCCGAGGCGCCGAGCCGAGCCCGCGCAGCAGCCGCACCAGCAAGGCCGCCGAAGTGGCGCCGTCGACGTCGTAATCGCCGAACACGGTCACCGGCTCGCCCGCCTCGACCGCGTCGGCGAGCCGCTCGGCCGCCTTGTCCATGTCGCGGAAGATGGACGGGTCGGGCATGAAGCCGCGCAAAGTCGGCCGGCGGTGAAGCTCCAGCGCCTCGCGCGCCACCCCGCGCGCCATCAGCAGCTGGTCGATCAGATCGTCCGGCCGGAAGGCCTCGTCATGCCCGTCGGCGGCGGCCCCCCGCCAGCGCCACGGCTGGCCTAGGATCGATCGGGAGACCCCGCAGACATGGGCGGCGGTGAGCATGGCGCCCACGCTACGCCATTCCGGGTCCCGCGTGAATCCACCTCCGGACAAAGATGTGGATAAGCACTCCTCCCGAGCAGGCTCGGGGAGGAATCTCTAGGCCCGCATCAGCACCACGCCGGCGAGGATCAGCGCGGCCGCCCCCCAGCGCCGCGGCTCGATCCTCTCCTTGAGCAGCAACGCCGCGATCAGCATGGCGAAGAGGACGCTCGTTTCCCTCAGCGCCGCCACCATCGCCAGCGGCGCCTTCGTGAAGGCCCAGATCGCGCTCCAATCGGCGCCGAGCGACATCGCCCCCGCGGCGACGCCGCCGCGCCAGGCCGGCAGCAGCGCGGCGACGGCCGCAGGCCCGCGGGCGGCGAGGCCGTAGAGGAGCATGAACGCTCCGTCGAGGACGAACATGGCGAGGGTGAAGGCGGAGGCCGAGCCGGCGATCCGCGCGCCCACCCCGTCGGCCAGGGTGTAGGAGGCGGTGAAGGCGGCGGTGGCTAGCGCCCAGCCGAGGCCGGAGCGGGTGAGCCCGCCCTTGCCCGCCATCAGCATGATCCCCGCCCCGATGGCCAGCACCGCCGCCGCCCGAGCCGGGTCCATCGCCTCGCCGAGGAACAAGGCGCCGGCGACGGCGACGATCAGCGGCGCGGTGCCCCGGGCGAGCGGATAGACCTGGCTGAGATCGCCATGGCCGTAGGCGCGGATGAGGACGAGCTTGTAGCCCGAGTGAAGCGCCGACCCCGCCAGCACCCACGGCCAGGCCGCCCTCGGCGGCAGGCCGAACAAGGGCAGCAGGACGAGCGCGATCGCCCCTTGCACCAGCGCCAGGAACAGGATCGAGGAGAAGCGGTCGAGGCCGAGCTTGACCACCGCGTTCCAGCCGGCGTGGAGCAGGGCCGCGAACAGGATGGCGAAAAAGACGGCGGCGCTCATCGGTGGCGGCACGCTACACGAGGCCGGATGCTGGTTTCATCCACGTTTTTCCGATACGCTTCGCATCGTCGGTGGCGGTGCGGGGGGCACGGCTGTGGCTCGGGATGAAGCGGCGGGGGACATTGAGGCGCCGTGCGCCGCTCTTGCTCGCTTCCGCGCCTTCGTCAGCTACAGCCACGCCGACGCCGCCGTCGCTCGGCGACTCCAGCGGCGTCTCGAAACCTACCGCATCCCCCGCCGCCTGGCCGATCGCATCGCGCCGATCGGCGCGGCGGCTGGACGGGTAGGGCCGGTGTTCCGCGACCGCGAGGACCTGCCGGCCAGCGGGGATCTGAGCGAGGCGGTGAAGGACGCGCTGGCCCAGTCCCAGGCGCTGATCGTCCTGTGCTCGCCCGAAGCGGCCCAATCGCGTTGGGTCGCCCGGGAGATCGAGCTGTTCCGGGCGCTGCACCCGGTCCGGCCGGTGCTGGCGGCCCTGATGCGCGGCGGGCCGGACGAAGCTTTCCCCGCGGAAATCACAAAAGGCGGCGCCGAGCCGCTCGCGGCGGACTTTCGTCGCGTCGGGGACGGACGCAGGCTGGCCTTCCTCAAGGTCGTCGCCGGCATCCTCGGCATCCCCCTCGACGAGCTCATCCAGCGCGACGCCCAGCGCCGCCACCGCCGCGTGATCGCCGTCACGGCGGCGGCGATCGCGGCGATGCTAGTGCTCGCGGCGATGACCATCCTCGCCGTTCAGGCCCGCCGCGAAGCCGAAGGACAGCGCGTCGAGGCCGAGCGCCAGCGCGGCGAGGCGGAGGGGCTGGTGGAGTATATGCTGACCGATCTGCGCGAGAACCTGAAGGGCGTCGGCCGGCTCGACCTCATGACCAACGTCAATCGCCGCGCGATGAAATATTATGAGGATCAGGGCCCGCTCGACAGGCTCTCGGATGACAGCCTGGAACGCCGCGCCCGTATCATCGCGAGAATGGGCGAGGATGCTGAGAATGCCGGTCGCCTCGAGCTTGCTGCGGCACGCTATGAGGACGCGTTACGGAGCAGCATCGCCCTTCTCGCCAAGAAGCCGGACGACGCCGCGCGGGTCTTTGCGCAAGCCCAGAGCGAGAACCGACTGGCCTTGCTGGCTTATGGGCAAAAGAATTTTGCGGCGGCCAAGCCCCGGTTCGACAAAGCCCGACAACTATTGGAATCGATTTCCGGCTGGGGCCGGAATCAAGGGGAATGGCTGCGGTTCACCGCCTATGCGAACGGTAATACTTGCGCGTCGATGCTGAAGCTGACCGAGGATCCCAAGATTGCACTCGATCATTGTCGACAGGCGGTCGCCTATAACGAACGTCTGCTGGCGCTGAACCCCGGCGACCACTCGGTGTCCTATGATCTCGTCCTTCATCTGCTGTGGCTCGCCGAAGCCCAGTTCGCGGTCGGCCAGGCCGAGGCGGCGCACCGTACTCAGGCCCGATATCTGGAGCTGAGCGACAGCCTTGTCGCGTCGGATCCCGACAACATGCACTGGCTCGAGGAGCAGATGGAGATTTACGTCCGCCATGCCGAGCTGCTGCGCGAGCAGGGTGAGGCAGATCGAATGGGGAGGTTCGTGAGGAAGGCGACTGCCATCTACAAGCGGCTGGTCGAGCGCGATCCGAAAAACGCCCACTGGTCGGGCTACGAACGGCGGCTGTCCGCCCTCAGCAAGGAGTGAACGAGATGGATTCGAGGCAAGTCACGAAAATCTCATATTTTGAGATAATCGGTGAGAATTATCGAGCGGCCTACAGCAATCGGTATGATGAACCGGTTCAGGCTGGCACTTATCAGAACAAGATCCAGGACGCGGTGAATAACGGCAAACTGCCTGGCGATTTTCCTGCCAAGCCCGATGTCCCTTCCAAGCACCCGGACCGCTTCCTCGACATATACGAAAGCAAGACTTCTGCTGGCGTTAGCGCCTACGCCTTCCGCTTGAACGGGGTGGTCGACGGGAGGCAAAGACTTCGCTTCGCCGACTCCGGGCCTTTCATCAAGCTCCCCATGAATTCCTCGACCCACGAGGATTTTCTGACTGACCTCCGGCCATATATAGGCGAGGATGGGCGCTGGGCTTCGTTCGTCTGCGATCTGGACGCGGTGCGCTCTTCCGAGCTCGCCAAGCGGATCCAAAGCATTGCCGAACGGGAGGATCCGGAGCGCCGCCACGCCCGCTTCCTGACCATACCGTTCTGCTTGAACGTCGTCGATCCGGAGCTGGATGCCGCGCCATGGGTCGTGCCCGCCGAGGAAGACGAAGAAATGGAGGGCGACGACCGGCTTCGGCACGAGGCGAAAGCTCGATTCTCTGCCCGGCTCCGCCGCGAAATATTTACTCACGGAGGCGTGCATCCTTCGGCAGCGAGCTTTCTCAGCGTTGAGCTCTGACCCCGCAGCTGGCCGAAATGAGGGGGGTCACGAGCAGCGGTCCAGGCCGCGTGCTTAACCCGCCCTTAGCCGACGCGCGCTACAGGAACGCGCCATGGCGGGCCCGGTCGTCCAGCTCATCTACAACCGCACTTCCGGAGGCCATTGCCCGCGCCGGCTCGCCGCCCTGCAGGCCGGCTTCGAGGCGCAGGGCGCGCGGGTCATCCTTTCCGAATGCGGTCCCGGCCTCGGCATCGAGGTCGGCGCCGAGGCGAGCCACGTCTGCGCGGTCGGCGGCGACGGCACCGTTCGGCACGTCGCGCTGGCGCTGGCGCGCTGCGGGCGGGCGCTTCCGTTCAGCGCCTATCCGGCCGGCACCGTCAACCTGCTCCACCGCGAGCGGCCCTTCCCGACCGATCCCGACCGCCATGCGCTTCGCCTGCTCGGCGAGGCGGAAGGCGCCCTTCTCCATCCGGCCTCGCTCAACGATAGCGTCTTCCTGGCCTGCGCCAGCGTCGGCCCGGACAGCCGCGCCGTCGCCGAAGTCTCGCTGCGGCTCAAGGCCCGCATCGGCAAGCTCGCTTATGCCATCGCCTTCGCCCGCCAGGCGTTCGACTGGCGGCGCACGCCGATCCGCCTCGCCTGGGACGGCGGCACCCTGACCTGCGAGGCCTTCTACGTCGCCAAGGGCCGCTATTTCGCCGGCCCGTGGAGCTTCGCTCCCGAAGCCAGCACCGCGCAGCCCCTGCTCCACGTCGTCGCCCTCGAACGCGCCCGCCGCCGCGACTTCGCCCGCTTCGCCTGGGCGCTGTGGCGCGGAAAGCCCGTTCGCGGCGCGACGACATTTACCTGCACCGAGCTCAGCGCCGAGGCCGATGAGCCTTTAGTCGTCCAGGCGGACGGCGACGCCGTGGCGACGCTGCCTGTGCGCGTCGCCCTGCACGAAACGCCGCTGACGCTGCGCTAGACCGTCATCCCGGCTTGCGCGGGATGACGCTAGGAGCGCACCCCCGGCTCGTGCCGGTGCTCGCCGCGGACCCAGCGCACCGTGCCCGTCGACGCCCGCATCACCACGCTCTCGGTGGTGATCTTGTCCTTGCGCCTTTTCACCCCTTCGAGGAGCGAGCCGTCGGTGACCCCGGTCGCGGCGAAGATGACGTCGCCCTTGGCGAGGTCCTCGAGCCGGTAGATGCGATCGAGGTCGGTCACGCCCCACTTGTCGGCCCGTGCCCTCTCGTCGTCGTTGCGGAAGACGAGCCGGCCCTGGAACTGTCCGCCGACGCAGCGCAGGGCCGCCGCCGCCAGCACGCCCTCGGGCGCTCCGCCCGAGCCCATGTACATGTCTATGGTCGTGTCCGGATCGGTGACCGCGATCACCCCGGCGACGTCGCCGTCGGAAATCAGCACGATGCCGCAGCCGAGCCCGCGCAGCTCCCCGATCAGCGCCTCGTGGCGCGGCCGGTCGAGCACGCAGACGATGATCTCGGACGGGTCGACGCCTTTCGCCGCGGCGACGGCGCGGACATTCTCGGCCGGCGACCGGGCGAGGTCGATCACCCCTTCCGCATAGCCGGGGCCGACCGCCAGCTTCTCCATATAGACGTCGGGCGCGTTGAGCAGGCAGCCCTGCTCGGCGATCGCCAGCACGGCGAGCGCGTTGGGGCCGGCCTTGGCGGTGATCGTCGTTCCCTCGAGCGGGTCGAGGGCGATGTCGATCCGCGGCGCGCCCGGCTGGTCCTTCAGCGCCCCGACCCGCTCGCCGATATAGAGCATCGGCGCCTCGTCGCGCTCGCCCTCGCCGATCACCACCGTGCCGTCGACGTCGAGCGTGTTGAGCGCCGCCCGCATCGCCTCGACCGCGGCATGGTCGGCGGCCTTCTCGTCGCCGCGGCCGATCAGCTTCGAGGCCGCCACCGCCGCGGCTTCGGTCACCCGCACCATCTCCAGCACCAGCACGCGGTCGAGAACGTGGCTTGCGCTCACCATGGGTTCGGTCGTCCTCCGTTTGGCTCGCCGGGGCGATAGGCGAGGCCCTCGGCAAAGTCGAGCGGGGCGGAGCTTTTCCGGCCCCGATTCCGCCATGGTTGGAGGGCAGGACGGTCGGCGATGGCCGAGCCGCGATGGATCGTCGAACTGCTGATAAGCGCCCTCCTCTCCGGCGCCGCGGAGCCTGCACCCGCCGCGCCGCCGCTCACCGGCGAGCAGGCGCTCGCCCGCCAGCAGGCCTCGCTTCGCGCCAGCCTCGGCCTCGATTGCGACCGCGGCGGCGGCGACATCGTCGTCTGCGGCCGCGCCGGGCGCGACCCGAACCGGCTGCCGCTCCCGGTGCCCCCCGAACCCGGCGCCCGCAATGCCGGCGAGCCGCCCGACCCGGGCGACGCGCTCGCGCTCAGCGCGGAGAA
>JAXDPG010000232.1:0-4585 GCA_034668485.1 Sphingomonadales bacterium | reverse complement strand
ATCCAGGACCATCCCGATCCGTTGCCGCACCCGACGGGCCGTTTCGGGCTTTTCTAGCCAGATCACCGCCAGCACGTCGTGGACTTGCGAAGCCGTTATTTCGCTGACGCGCAAATCGCCGATCGTGGGGAAGGCGAACATCTCTAGGGTGCGCATCCATTGCCACTTATGTTTCCCGTTGCGCCAGGTCGTCTGGCTTGCCGCGAACACAATCGCGGCAGCTTCACGAAATGTCGGGATACCCTCGGACTTGCGACGTTCAGCGACCGGGTCGAGGCCCGCTTCCACCTGCGACCGCACGATACCGGCTTTCTCTCGCGCCGCGGCGAGTGAAACTTTCTTAGCGCTCCCGATGCCGATGTCTCGTCGCCGTCCCATCTTTTGGACCCGGACAACCCAAGAGGCGGAGCCGGACTTGCTGACTGCAAGAAAAAGGCCGTCCCCATCGCCGTAGCGGCCCGGTTTTCTCGATGCCTTGATCGCCGTTGCGGTCAGCTTGCCCATTTGCGTTCTCCCACAGATATTCCCACACCGTAGCGTGGCTGGGGGCGAACATCAACGGCCTCCGACGAACATGCTAACACGAGAAAGCCTAGGAAAACCTATGCTATTTCGGACGTGTGCGGGTATCGGCGGATGAGAACCTGGTGGACAGGGCTGGATTCGAACCAGCGTACGGGAAACCCGGGCAGATTTACAGTCTGCTGCCTTTAACCACTCGGCCACCTGTCCAGGGGCGCCCAGATAGGGAGGGCGTCCATTGGCGAAAGGGGCGGGGGCTGTCAACGGCGTGGCGGAGAGCCTCTCCCGCTTTTGCGGGAGAGGGGTTCGTTGGCTTCAGCGCTTCGCCGGAGCCTCGGGCTTCAGCCACTGCATCAGCTCGTGGAACGGGATCAGATGGTTGAAGGCGATGCCGGCGAGGCCCTCGTGGCACCAGCGCACGACGCCGGCGAGCGGCCGGAACTTCTCCATGGTCAAAACCACCTCGCGGCCGACCTCGAACGGCTGGTCGATCTCGATCTTGACTCCGCCCTGGCTGATGTCGCGGGTGTTGACTCCGTAGAGACGGGCGCCGCAGCGCAGGGTCGCCAGCCGGTCGACCTCGACCCGCGGCAGCCGCGGCCGCCAGCCATTGTCGAGGGCCGCCTGGCTCGACAGCATCTCCTCGACGTCGATGACCGCGTCGAACTCGATGCCGACATTGGATTCGTCGGCCCAGACCACCCGCCCCGGCACGGCATGGTTGCTCTTGAGCTCGACCGCGACCGCGGCGCCGGTGACGTGGTGCGAATAGACATGGGCCATCAGCCCGCCCGCGGAGATGTTGCGAATGAGGCAGAGCTCGCGGCCGTTCGGGCCGATCAGGGCGCCGACGCGAAGGATGGTGAGGTGCCGCGTCTCGCGCCTCCGCTCGGGCGGCCGCGGCGCCCGGCGCGAGAAGGAGAAGATGGTCTCCTCGTGGCATTCGTTCGACAGCATCGTCCCTCCCGGCCATCGCCTCCACGGCGCCCACGCCCCACTTGGCCCGCCGCGAAAAGGCATAGCGCCGCAGAGGTTTAAGAACCTCTTACGGGAAGGAAGGATTAGGGCCGGAATGGAGGTAAACCCGTCATTCCGGCGGAAGCCGCAACCTCGCATCCGGAGGTCTCGGCGGGTCTCAACGAGGTCCCGGCCTTCGCCGGGATGACGTTCGTTCACGGCTTGCTTACCATTCCGGCTTAAGCCCGGATCCCGATGAACGCCGAAGCGAAGTTCGCGCACGATCTGCGCCTCGACCCGCGCCCCCGCTCGGCGGTGAGCACGGGAGTCGGCGTCGTCGGGCTGGCCGGGCTGTTCGCCTGGGTGGCGGCGGCGCGAAGCCTCGGCATTTCGGGCGAGGGCGGGGCGCTGCTCGCCTTGCTCGCCTGCGGCGTGCCGATGGTCTTGTGGTCGATCTTCGTCGACAAGGTCCACCGCAGCCCGACCACCGGCATCGACTGGGACGGCCCGCCGCGGCCGCTCAGGGAGTCGCTCGACCTCAGCGTCGTCAAGATCGCCGGGCTGTGGGCGACCTGGGCGGCGATCGGCTTCCTCTATTGCGCGGGCCGCTGGTATTGGGACGGCATCTATCTGTTCTCGATGGAGGTGCTCGGCCTCGCCGCGGCGCCCCTGCTGGCTCTGTCCATCCCCTATGTGGTGTGGATCGACCGGCGGCTGATCGAGCCGCGCGACGGCGCCTGGCATTTCGGCCAGCTGCTGATCGGCAGATCGGCCCTGGTCGATCGCGAGGCGGTCTACGAGCATCTCCGCAGCTGGACGGTCAAAGGCTTCTTCATGGCCTTCATGATCGCCATCGTGCCGGGCAACTGGACCGGCATGGTCGGCCCGCCGGGCGAGGAGATCACCGCCAATCTGGTCAACCTGACCCACTGGCTGATCACCGCCATGTTCATGATCGACACCACCTTCGCCACCGTCGGCTATGCGCTGACGATGAAGCCGCTCGATGCCCATATCCGCTCCGCCAACCCCTATGCGGCGGGCTGGACGGCGGCGTTGATCTGCTACCCGCCGTTCGTCCTGATGGGCGGCGACGGGCCGCTCGATTATCATCCCGGCACGATGGGCGAGGACGGCTGGAATTACTGGCTGGCCGGCTATCCCTTGCTGATGGCGCTGGTCGGCCTTCTGCTGGTCACCCTGACCGCGATCTACGCCTGGGCGACGGTCGCCTTCGGCATCCGCTTCTCCAACCTCACCCACCGCGGCATCCTCACCCACGGCCCCTATGCCTGGACCAAGCATCCCGCCTACGTGTCGAAGAACCTGTTCTGGTTCCTGGCGACCTTGCCCTTCCTGGCGACCAGCGGCAATTTGACCGACGTCATCCGCAACACCTTCATAATGGGCGTCGTCGCCGGCGTCTATTACTGGCGCGCTCGCACCGAGGAGCGCCATCTCTCGGCCGATCCCGCCTATCGCGTCTATGCCCAGTGGATGGAGCGCAACGCCCCGCTGCCGCGCCTCCGGCGCTTCCTCGCGCGCCGCCCCGCCGCCACCGCCGTCCCCGCCGAGTAGCGGCGGCCGGCGCCCTTGACCGGCGACGGGGCGGGTCCTATTTCGCGGCCCGCACTGCCCGATCGTCTAATGGTAAGACTACGGACTCTGACTCCGTCAATCGAGGTTCGAATCCTCGTCGGGCATCCAGCCTTTTCAGAGCCTGGAAGATTGGAGGCCGGAGCGCCCGTGGTCTCACGCTCCGGCCCCCGCCCCCGCCTCAGAGAGGAAGCCATCTGATGATGGCGGGGGTGACTAAACCTATTGCGACTGGCCGAACCACATTCCCAGATTGATCAGCAGGGTGAACAAAGAGGCCACGACCAGCCCGTCGCGATAGGAGCGCCAGGGGTCGCCGCGACCGCGGATTGCGCCGATCAGCCAACTGGCCAGGAAAGCGAGAAGCAGCACGATCAGGCTCGGAACCGCCCCCGTGATGAAGGTGACGGCGAGCCATTTCGCGTCGAAAGGACGGACGTTGTAGGTGGGTTCGTACCAATGGGCCTGGGTCAAGGTGAACACCGACCAGGCAATGGCGGCGAGCAGGATCGCCTGTCCCGCCGCTTCGGACCATTTCGCTGCTCTCGTCGGTTCCCGGGGCTCGCGAGCCGGCTCTTCCATGATCTTCCCCTGCGTCACCGCTCCGCCCGGAAAGCCGGGCGGTTGATCGCGCGTGAACACAGGGAACCGCGCCCTGCGTATTCCCCGGAGGTCTTATATTCCGCAGGCCACCCGACCGAAGCCGGTGCCTGTGTTCGCCGCGCGAGTGCGGACGCCCCATCACGATCAAGATTAGGAGCGCTAGACGGAACTACGCCGATGCTTGCCACTCGGCAAGACCGCTTACTCGTTTTACTGCCTGGCCTCGCTATTTTGCGCGGGTCAGCAGAGGAGATAGCAAACTGGCAGCGTCTTACTGGTCGTCGTTTTGGCTGCGTGACAGTGACGCTTGGAACCGTACCTAAATCCAGAAGCCCTGCGATTAAAACGAGCGCGTTTCAGCTTCCCGTGAAAATCACGGGGAGTGCTGTTCGAAACTAGTTCGTTCTTTATCTTCAACTCAGGGAAGAGTTGGACCAAAGTCCTTACGCGCGCGCAGCCAGACTTTCTGCGAGCGCGCGGATCTGGTGGTTATCGCAATGACCGGGACCGGAAGCGGACGCGTCATTGGCAATCGCAACGGTCAGCATGTCTTCAAACCCGGCCCTCCTATGAAGAAGTTCGATCCGCCGCCGAGGGCACGGCGCTCGCGCCGCTGCCTCCAGCAGGGGAAGCGGGATCGACCCAAGCCTCATCCTGGAATGGAAGGAGAACATAAGTGGATCACCGATTCGCCTCTACATAGAACATAAAAGGAACAAACGGAAAATGAATTTTGCATGCGGTCGAGCGGCGAGCGCCGTTCGAGAGCGGGCCGGCGCGGCTTTGCGCGACGGTTGCTCGGTTCGGCACCGCGAGAGCGCCATTCAGGGTGAGTGCGAGAAGGGCGCTGGTCCGCGCCATGGCCCCGGCGGCTGCGCTCGGGGACTGATTGGTGCCCAGGAGAGGA
>JAXDPG010000231.1:0-4642 GCA_034668485.1 Sphingomonadales bacterium | reverse complement strand
GGGAACGTTACGGGCCGTGTCAAGCGCCTCGGGAACAAGCCGCGATTCTGACGAAATTCGCAAGCAATTCGTGGCCCTTGTCGCTGGCCACGCTCTCCGGATGGAATTGCACGCCGTGGATCGGCAGCGCCCGGTGGCGCAGGCCCTGGACCGATTCGTCCTCGCCGGTCGCATTGACCGCCAGGGCCCCGGGCAGGCTCTCGGGCGCGACCGCGAGCGAATGGTAGCGGGTCGCGGTGAGGGGCGAGGGAAGCCCTTCGAACAGCCCCGAGCCGTCGTGGCGGACGGCGCCGGTCTTGCCGTGCACGACCGCTTGGGCGCGGACGACCCGCGCGCCGAAATGCTGAGCGATCGCCTGATGGCCGAGGCAGATGCCGAGCAGGGGTCGATGCGACTCGGCGCAGGCGGCGACGAGGTCGAGGGAGGCGCCCGCCGCCTCCGGCCGGCCCGGCCCCGGCGAGATCAGGAAGGCCCGCGCCCCGCTCGCCAGCGCCTCGGCGGCGGTCAGGGCGTCGTTGCGCTCGACCCGTATCTCGGCGCCCGCTTCGCGCAGATAATGGACGATGTTCCAGGTGAAGCTGTCGTAATTGTCGAGGACGAGGATCAGGGGCAAACCCTTTCCCTCACTGCGCCGGCGCCGTCCCCAGCAGGTCCGCCTTGAGCTTGCGCACCGCCTCGTCGTTGCGCTTGACCTTGAGCTCGGCGCGGATCGCCCGGGTGAATTGCTGGGCATATTCGTCGCCCAGGATCTGCGCGAACTGGCCGCGCACCGCCTCGGCGAGGCCGGGTTCCTTGCGCGCGTCGCCGGGCACGATGCGGTCGAGATAGACGACGAACCAGCCGCGCCCGTCCGGCGCCGGCAGGATCCGCGCCTTGCCGCGCGGCAGCGAGAACATCATCGCCATCGGCGGCGGCACCTGCGCGTTCTGGCGGGCGATGTCGCGGCGGGTGGCGGTCAGGGTCTGCACCGCCGGGAGCTTGACCCCGGCCTGGGCGAAAGCCTGGGCCGGCGGCGTGCCGGCGTTGATCCTGGCGATGATCGCGGTCGCCACCGCCCGCGCCCGTTCCGACGCCCGGCGCACGATCAGGTCGGCTTTCACCCGGTCGCGGATCTGGGCCAGCGGCGGCGCCGCGGCGGGGATCGAGCGGGTGACGGCGAGCAGCGCGTAAAGCTGATTCTCCTGGACGGTCTCGACCGCCGGTTCCTCCCCCGGCTCCATCGCGAAGGCGCTCTCGAGCAGGGGCTGCAGCTCGGGCGGGCGCTGCCAGCCGGGATTGTCGGGCGCGGCGCCGTTGGCGGTGACCGGGACGGTTTCCCGGACGGCCAGCTTCTGCGCCGCGACGATCTCGTCGAAGCTGGAGCCGTCGCCGATCGCATTCTCGATCCGGGTGGCGAGGTCGTTGAGAGCGTTGGTCGCCTTGTTTCGCTGGATCTGGGCCGCGATCTCGCCGCGCACCGCGGCCAGCGGCCGCGCCGACGAGACGATGACGTCGTCGATCCGGACGACGTGCCAGCCGAACGGCGAACGGATCGGCCCGACCGTGGCGCCCTTGGCGGCGCCGAACGCCGCCGCCGCCACCGCCGGCGAGCTCTTGCCGGCAAAGGCTTCGCGGCTGTTGACTCCGAGCGCGGTGTCGGAGGGGCCGAAGCCCGCCTGCATGGCGGCGGCGGCGAAGCTGGTGCCGCCGGCGATCTTCTGGGCAAAGGCCTTCGCCGCCGCCTCGTTCTGCAGGACGACCTGCGACAAGCTGCGCGTCTCGTGGGCCGCGTAGGCAGGGTTCTGGCGGTAGGCGGCCTGGATCTCGGCCTCGCTCGCCTGAGCGCTCGCGGCGACCTGCTCGGGCCCGAACAGGGCATAGCGTATCACCCGCCGCTCGGGGACGGTGTAGCGGGCCCGGTTGCTCCGGTAGAAGCCGGCGAGCTCGGCTTCGCCGGGCGCCTGGCCCGGGCCCATCGCCGCGGAGGGGACCGCTCCGACGATTCCGGAGCGCTGCTCGAGCAGGAGCGAGCCATATTGCTGGGCGATCACGTTCGGCACATAGGCGGATCCGGCCACCGGCAGCACCAGCTGGCGCTGGAACAGCCGGCCCTCGAGGTCGTCCCGCAATTGCTTCTCGGTGAGCCGCTCCTGGGCCAGCACCCGGCGGAAGGTGGCGTCGTCGAACCGGCCGGCCGCGTCCTGGAAGGCGGGGACGGTGGCGATGTCGCGGTCGATCATCTGGCGCGAAATGCCGAGGCCGTGCTCGCGCGCGAAGACTCCGATGGCGGTGATGTCGATCAGCTGGTCGAGCACCTCTTCGAGCGCGCCGCGGCGCAGGAAGGCGGCGATGTCGAGCTCGGGCTGCTCGCGGCGGATGCGCTCGAACTGGCGCTGGGTCTCGTCGCGCACCCGGTCGGTGGTCAGCCGCTCGCCGCCGACGCTGGCGACGGTCCCCGCCTTGAGGCCGCCCAGCTCGCCCAATCCGCCCCTTCCGCCGGTGCCGAAGCCGGTGATGACGATCGCGACGAGGCTGAGGAAGAGGACGACGAGCATGATCTTCGCCATGAAGCCGCGGCGGAACAGGGAGAGCATCGGGCGTTAATCCTGCGGGAGGGAAAGTTGACGCGGGTCATAGAAGCGCCGTCCCGCGCGGGCAAGCTTGGCACGCCCGGCGCCGGTTGCTAGGCGCCCGAGCGTCCGAGGGAGATTTCATGCACGTCCGCCGCAAGCTCGTCGCCGGCAATTGGAAGATGAACGGCAGCCTCGCCGCTTTGGCCGAGGTGGCGGCGATCGCCGAGGCCGCCCGCAGGTCGGGCGGCGTCGACGTCGCCCTCTGCCCGCCCTTCACCCTGATCGCCGCCGCCGCCGCCCGCTCCGGCGGCCTGGCCATCGGCGGCCAGGACTGCCACTGGGCGGCGAGCGGCGCCCATACCGGCGCGGTGTCGGCGGCGATGTTGAAGGAGGCCGGCGCCAGGCTGGTCATCGTCGGTCACAGCGAGCGCCGGGCCGAGGCGGGCGAGGACGATGGAGCGGTCCGCAGCAAGGCTTCGGCGGCGATCGCCCTGGGGCTTCAGGCCATCGTCTGCGTCGGCGAGAGCGCGGCGGAGCGCTCGGCCGGCCGGGCGCTCGAGCGGGTCGCCGGCCAGCTCGCCGGCTCGCTGCCCGAGCCGGACGGGGAGGGCGAGCTGGTCGTCGCCTACGAGCCGATCTGGGCGATCGGCACCGGCCGAACCGCGACTCCCGCCGACGTCGCCGAGATGCACGCCGCGATCCGCGCGACCCTTGTGGATCGCTTCGGCGATTCGGGCGGCCGAATCCGAATCCTCTATGGCGGCTCGGTCAACGCCGCCAATGCGGCGGGCCTGTTCGCCGTGAACGACGTCGACGGCGCCCTCGTCGGCGGCGCCAGCCTCACCGCCGCCCAGTTCGTTCCGATCGTCGAGGCGGCGGCGAGGAGTTGAAGACGGGCGCCTGATCGCCTAAGTCGCGCCAACCCGTCGCCCCGGCGAAGGCTGGGCCCCAGCGAGTATTTCACTGGGATGCCAGCCTTCGCTGGCATGACGTTCCCGATGAAAGCCCGACGCCATGTTCACCTTCCTCCTGATTCTCCAGTCGCTGATCGCCGCCTCGATGGTGGCCGTCATCCTGATGCAGCGTTCGGAGGGCGGCGGGCTCGGCGTCGGCGGCAGCCCGTCGGGGCTGATGTCGGCGCGCGGCGCCGCCGATTTCCTGACCCGCGCCACCTCGGTGCTCGCCACCTTGTTCGTCATCCTCTCGATCACGCTCGCCGGCCTCGCCACGATCGAGCGGGCGCCCTCGAAGATCGACCCGACCCTGTCCAGGCAGGGGCCGGCCGGCACGCCGCTGACTCGGACCGCCCCGCCGGTCGCCGATCCGCTCGCCGTCCCCGCCGCCCAGGCCCCGGCCAACAAGGCCGCGGGCAACGGCTCGGTGCCGCTCGCCCAGTGATCTAAAGGGCGGCGATGGCCCTGGCCACGCCCGCCGCCTGGCCGCGAATATCGGGTACCGCGACGATCTCCCAAAAGGTGCCCCTGGTCAGCGGGCCGAGCGCGTAGAGGGCGGGGGAGGGGCCTTCGCCCACGACCCTCGAGCCCGAATCGACCTCGAGCCCGAGCCCGAGTCGGTCCGGCCGCGCCCGCTTGCTCGCCAGCAGCGCTTTGATGAGCGGATCGCCGACCCGGCCTATGTCGCCTTCGGGGCCGGTGCAGTTGATCGCCGCGGCGAAGCGCCGGCCGAGCTCGCCGCCGCCGCGCCGGGCGATCGTCACCGCGCCGCCCTCCTCGACCCGGACGATCCGCCCCGCCTGGACCTCGAGCCGGCCCGATTCGCGCAGGCGCCCGATCCGCGCCGCCACCTCGGGCGCGATGCGGTGGCGGTGGACGTCCCACCAGGGCCGCAAATGGCGCAGGAAACGCCTTTGCTCGGCCTCGTTCAGCCCCTGCCAGAGCGAAGCGCTGTGCGGCCTCAGCCCGTCGACCGCGGCGCGCCACGGCCCCGACGTCCGGATCTCGCGGACCAGCGCGCCAAGCCGAGCCGGAGGCTCGCGCTCGAGCGGCGGCGCCGGCGGCGAGACGTGGGGCCGGGGCACCAGCCCGCGCCTCGAGACGGCGGTGATCCGCCCGCCTAAGCCGGCTTCGTCG
>JAXDPG010000230.1:0-4102 GCA_034668485.1 Sphingomonadales bacterium | reverse complement strand
GAGAGCGCTTCTCGATCCTCGACGCCTACGCCTTCGCGGTGCTCAACTGGACGAAAGTGCATGCCATCGACATCGCCCGCTGGCCGGGCCTGTCGCGCTACCTCGCCCGAATTGCCGAACGGCCTGCGGTGCAGGAGACCCTGCGCGCCGAAGGCCTGCTGAGCTGAAATACACCCGTCATCCCGGCGCAAGCCGGGCCCAGGGACACTGCCTTCTCCGGCAACGCTCCGGTTCCTGGGTCCCGGCTTGTGCCGGGATGACGTATAGGGAGATCCACCATGATCGACATCCGCCCCTTCGCCAGCCTCGGCCATGCCGACCATGGCTGGCTCAACGCCCGCCACCATTTCTCCTTCGCCGATTATCACGCGCCGGCCCGCATGGGCTGGGGCGCGATCCGGGTCTGGAACGACGACGAGATCGCCGCCCGCTCCGGTTTCCCGCCCCACCCGCACCGCGACATGGAGATCATCACTTATGTCCGCGAGGGCGCCATCACCCACCAGGATTCGATGGGCAATAAGGGCCGGACCGCGGCCGGCGACGTCCAGGTGATGTCGGCCGGCACCGGCGTCCGCCACGCCGAATATAATCTCGAGGACGAGAAGACGACCCTGTTCCAGATCTGGGTCCAGACCGACCGGCCCGGCGCCGAACCCGGCTGGGGCGCGCGCAAATTCCCGAAGGACGGCCGAGCCGGCCAGTTCGTCACCCTGGCGAGCGGCTTCGACGGCGATGCCGAGGCCCTGAAGATCAACGCCGCCGCCCGGGTGCTCGGCGCGACCCTGAAAGCCGGCGAGTCGGCCGACCTGACGCTCGATCCCTCCCGGCACGCCTATCTCGTCGCCGTCGGCGGAGCGATCGAGGTGAACGGCCGCCGAGCCGAGCCCCGCGACGGAGTCGCGGTGACGGGCGAGGACAGTCTGGCGATCCGCGCCCTGCAAGAGGCGGAGATCGTCCTGGTCGACGCGCGCTAGGATCGATCCTCCCCGAGCGCGTCTCGGGGAGGCCGGTTCGGTATTGCCGTGCGACGGCCTGGCGGGCCATCGTGCGTCTCCAACCGGAGCTGCATGATGGCCATCACGATCACCGCCTTCGAACGGTCCCCCGATCGCGGCCGGGGCCTCGCGCGCGACATGCGCGTCCGCTGGGCTCTCGAGGAAGTGGGCCAGGCTTACGACGTTCGCCTTCTCTCGTTCGCGGCGATGAAGGAGCCCGCGCATCTTCGGCTTCATCCTTTCGGGCAGATCCCGACCTATGAGGAAGGCCATCTCGCTTTGTTCGAAACGGGGGCGATCGTCCTTCATGTCGCCGAGCGCCAGCCGGGCCTGCTGCCGGACGATGCGGACGCCCGCGGCCGGGCGATCGCCTGGATGTTCGCCGCTCTGAACAGCGTCGAGCCGCCGATCGTCGAGCTCGAAGCCTTCATGCTCATGGAAGGCGACAAGAGCTGGTACGAGGAGCGCCTGCCGATCCTCGAGGACCGCATCCGCACCCGCCTCGACCAGCTCTCCAGCCGGCTCGGCGATTCCGAGTGGCTCGACGGCGGGTTCAGCGCCGGCGACCTGCTGATGGTGACGGTGCTTCGAAGGCCGGCCGCGGCGGCGATCCTCAAGGACTTTCCGAACCTTTCCGCCTACGTCGCCCGAGGCGAAGCGCGCCCCGCCTGGAAGCGCGCCTTCGACGCCCAATTGGCGGTCTTCATGGGCAGCCCCCCGGCCGCCGGATAGAGGAAGCTTCGATCCCCTCGGCGCCAGGCGCGTGCCGGGCACCGCCTCAATAGGGCGCGGCGGCGCTCGGCCGGTCCGCCTTGGGCACCGGCCCGGCCGGGCGCGTCGGCGCTTCGGCGGCGGGGGTCCGGCGCTCCGGCACGACTCGCCAGATCGTGTTCGACAGATCGTCGGCGACGATGAGGGCGCCGCGCGGATCTACCGTCACTCCGACCGGGCGGCCGCGGGTCTTGCCGTCGGCGCCCTGGAAGCCGGTGACGAATTCGACCGGCGGCCCGGCGGGCCGGCCGCCGCGGAACGGCACGAACACGACCTTGTAGCCGGACGGCCGGCTGCGGTTCCAGCTGCCATGCTCGCCGACGAACACGCCCTCGGCGAAGCGCGCGCCCATGGCCGGGCTCGAGAAAGCGACCCCGAGCGCGGCGACGTGCGAGCCCAGCCCGTAATCGGGGCGGATCGCCGCGGCGACCTTCGCCGGGTCCTGGGGCTGGGCGCGGCTGTCCACATTCTGCCCCCAATAGCTGTAGGGCCAGCCGTAGAACCCGCCCTCGCGGACCGAGGTCAGGTAATCCGGGACGAGGTCGGGCCCGAGCTCGTCGCGCTCGTTGACCACCGCCCACAGCTGCCCGCTCCCCGGCTGGACCGCGAGCGCGGTCGGGTTGCGGAGGCCGGTCGCGAACGGCCGGTGCGCGCCGGTCGCGGCGTCGATCTGCCACACCATCGCCCGGTCGACCTCCGCCGCCATCCCCCTTTCGGTGATGTTGCTGTTCGATCCGATGCCGACATAGAGGAAGCGGCCGTCCGCGCTCGCGGCCAGCGACTTGGTCCAGTGATGGTTGATCCTCGAGGGCAGTTCGGTGACGGTGACCGGCGGACCGCTCGCCCTGGTCTGGCCGGGCCGATAGTCGAAGCGAACCAGCGCATCCTGGTTGGCGACGTAGAGCTGGCCTCCGACCAAAGCGAGGCCGTAGGGGGCGTTCAAATTGTCGGCGAACACCGTCCGGCCTTCATAGACCCCGTCGCCGTCGGAGTCGCGAAGCAGGGTCAGCCGGTTGCCGCTCTTCGCCTGGCTGGTCCCCTTGGCCTTGATGAAGCTCGCGATGATGTCCTTGGGCCTCAGCGCCCGCTCGCCGCCGCCGCGCCCTTCGGCGACGAGGATGTCGCCGTTCGGAAGCACCAGGGTCTGGCGGGCGATTCCGAAGCCGGTGGCGATCGCGGTGATGCTGTAGCCCTGCGGCACGATGGGCCGCGCATTGCCCCACGGGGTCGGATCGGCGATCTTCATGCTCGGAAGCAGCGCGCGTTGCTGCCGGGGCAGCTGCGGGTCGCCGCCATATTGCATGGGGTCGGACCGGGCCTCGCGGCCGCAGCCGCTCGCCAGGGCGGCGAGCGCCGCGGCGGCCAGCAGGCGCTTCACGTCCTCTCTCCCGCGCGCAGGCTCGAAAGCCCCACGACGGCCGCAAGCACGACGATCGCGCTGACGATCCCCGAGAGGATCGGCGCGGCCGGCATGACCGCCCAGGCGTCGCGCGCATGGACGAACGAGTCGATCAGGCCCAGCCCGAAGGCGGCCAGCAGCAGGAGGAAGCAGAGCAGCGGCCATCCGGTCCGGGGCCGCGCCCGAAGCAAAGCGACGAGCGACCAGAGCAAGGCGAGGCCGGTCAACGCCATCGCCCCGACGATCAGCCAGGCGGCGAAATTGCTCCACTGGATCTCGGCCGTCGAGCCGTAGGCGAGGTCGCTGAGCAACGCGCCCAGGAAGAGCGGCACCGCGCCGGCCAGAAGGAACGCGAAGAGCGGGTGGATCGGCCTTGCCCGTCTTGCGCCGGCGGTGACCGCCACGGCTGGCTCCTTCCCAGAAAGGCGGTTTCCCGACGGCCCAAAAGCGCGTGCGCGAACCGCGGTGCGAAGCGAAGCAACGAACGGACGCCGGACGGCTACGACCGGCGCAGACGGGAGAATGCCGGCGCCGCTCCGTTGTTCCGGGCGAAGCCGTTTCGGTTGCAAAGCGGCCGCGACCGGGAACGCCTCGGTCCGGCTTGCTCACCAAGCTCAACGCCAGCCCGCCTCCTTCATGGCGGCGTCGGGTGAGGGCGCCCTCATATTTTGGGACTAGGGTGTCGCCGTCGTAGAGGAACTGAAGCCACCCCGAGGCTCCCGAGACCTGGTGCAGCCGCCCGAGCGGGTCGTAGGCGAGCGTGGCATTCCTCGCGCCCGAGGCGGAGACCAGACGGGTCTCCATATCGTAAACGAAGGCCGAGCTGCCGTCGCTCAGCAAATTGCCGTTGGCGTCGAAAACGAAGTTGGCGGGCCCGGCGGACAGATATTGGTTGAGCCCGTTCGACGCATAGGGGCGGTTGAAATTGTAGTTG
>JAXDPG010000229.1:0-7572 GCA_034668485.1 Sphingomonadales bacterium | reverse complement strand
ACGGGCCGCTCTCCGGCACCGCCGACACCAGCCGGATCCGCTACGACGGCGCCCGGCAGGCGATCGGGACGATCTCGCCCGACCCGGACGGCAGCGGCGCGCTCAAGCATCGCGCGGTTCGAACCACCTATACGAACGGCCTCCGGACCAAGATCGAGACCGGAACCGTGAACAGCCAGTCCGACACCGACTGGGCGGCCTTTTCGAGCCTCCAGGAAGCGCAGACGGAATATGATGCCAATGCCCGGCCGGTGAAGCGGAAGCTGGTCGCCGGCTCGACCATCTACGCTTTGACCCAGACCAGCTACGACGCGCTCGGCCGACCCGAATGCAGCGCGCAGCGGATGAACAGCACGATCTTCTCGACCATCACGACCGCCGCCTGCAGCCTCGGCACCTCGGGCAGCCAGGGCCCCGATCGGATCGCCAAGACCTTCTACGACGCCGCCGGCCGGGTGACCAAGGTGACCAGCGCCTATGGCGTCAGCGGCGAGCAGGCGGATGACGTTACCAGCACCTATACGAGCAACGGCCTCGTCCAGACCGTGACCGACGCCGAGAACAGGAATTACGGTGACCGTGCACTAATTGACGAGCCCTGCGCCCGAACTCCCTTGGCCCACCAGGTGGCAATGAGTGGCACCGTCCCCGGATTCCAAACGTCCCTTCCGAATCGGGGCGTCGGCATGCCCGCCACCTACCGCTATGGCGATCTGGGCGGAAACCGGGACAGTGGCTAATTTCCCGCCGCGCTCGCCCCGCTTCCGCAAGCGAGCGGCGAGACCCTCAATGAACGGGCTCCCCAACAAGATCGAATAA
Organism: Sphingomonadales bacterium; assembly: GCA_034668485.1. GTDB lineage: Bacteria > Pseudomonadota > Alphaproteobacteria > Sphingomonadales > Sphingomonadaceae > Allosphingosinicella. The sequence goes on along the minus strand of JAXDPG010000229.1, from coordinate 6,753 downwards.
GGGTAAGGCGGATGCGCCTGTCCCGTCGTTCAAAAGGAATTCCGGCCATGCAGCCCGGCACCTATCTCATCTACGGTTTCGAAGGCCGAGGCGGGCGCTATCTGGTCCAGGACACCTTGTCGGCGCGGGAGGCGCGCGATCACTTCATCGCCCGGGTCGCCTCCGGCTTCAAGACCGTCGTCTTCCTCGGCGACGAGGAGCTGACGCCGCAGGAGCTGGAGCGGCTCGCCGACCTCGAGGAGCGCTTCGCCTAGGGTCCGGACAAGCGGGGATCACGGTGACAGTGCCTCCCGTCGACCTCGTCTGCGCATGAACTTCCCTCGCCGCACCCAGTCGCGATCAGTGCGCTGTCACCGAATTTCATAAACGGCTAGAGGGAAGGCGATCGACGGAGAATTCCGCATTGGGACGGCCTGGCGATGCTGCTCACGAGACTGGAACAGGACCTGCTTTCGTTTGCGACGCGGGGGACCGGCATCCTCCTCGGCGCCCTCGCCCATCAAGTGGGTCATCTCCAGGTCTCGTCCCGGACGGTCACTCCGGCCGGGTTCTTCACCAACCTCCATCCGTTGGATGAGAGCTTACGAATTGAGGCGAGGAACTTCCAGATTTCCGACATCGAAGGGACGGCCGCGGAGCTTGAGCACGGCTTCGGCCTTCTCGTCTTTGTAAGATCCGGCCAGATCGACATGATAGAAGTATTCACTTACGAAGAAAGGTGGCCAGGCGAGATATCTTCGATAAAGTTGAATTATTCAGGGTCATCGGACAGAAGTTTCGACCGATTCAAGATGTAGACTTCGACGGATTACGGTGACGGGTTGTGGCGATCTCTTCATCGCCCGGGTCGCCTCGGGCTTCAAGACGGCCATCTTCCTGGGCGACGAGGAGCTGACGGCGCCGGCGCTGGAGCGGGACCTCGAGGAGCGCTTCGCCTAGGCCCGTACCCGATAGCCGCTCAGTCCATGTGCCTGAGGCCGACCCTCAGATAGTCCCAGCCCGTCACCAGCGTCAAAGTCGCCGCCGCCCACAGGCAGGCGAGGCCGGTCCAGTGGACGAACGGCAAGTGCGGAACGGCGCCGCCGAGGATGAGGGCGCCCAAGGCGACCAGCTGCAGGGTCGTCTTCCACTTGGCGAGGCGGCTGACCGGGAGCGACACGGCGAGGCCGGCGAGGAACTCGCGAAGGCCCGAGACGGCGATCTCGCGCAGGAGGATGATCAAGGCGGGGACGATGTGGAAGCCGTGGATCACCGGCTCGCCGCTATGGGCCCGGGCCGAGACCAGCATGACGATGACCGAGGCGACCATGATCTTGTCGGCGATCGGATCGAGGAAGATGCCGAGCCTCGACACCGTCCCCTGGGCGCGGGCGAGATAGCCGTCGAAATAATCGGTGATGCCGACGAGGCAGTAGAGGCCGAAGGTCACGGCATAATCGTACCAGCCCGGCTTCCACAGAAGGAAGACGAGCAGGGGCACGGCGAAGATGCGCGACAAGGTGAGGATGTTGGGCAAGGTCAGCATCGGCTCGGCCGCCTGCCTTAGCGGGTCCTGGCGGGGCTGTGAACGCATGACCGGAGCAAGCCCCGTCATCCCGGCGCAGGCCGGGACTCCGGGGAGGCCGCGGCGACTTCTGGGCCCGGGGGTCCCGGCTTTCGCCGGGATGACGGGAAGGCCGGGATGACGGCGAGGTTTGACCCGGGCGCCACAGCGGCTATGACCGCCCGCGCATGTCGTCCCCTCCCCCCGCCGACCGCGCCGGAGCGTAAGTGCAGGATTCGATGCACCTGTTACGCAGGCGGCGCTTCCTGCCGCTGTTCGTCACCCAGTTCCTGGGGGCGTTCAACGACAGCCTCTACAAGCAGGCGGTGGTGCTGTTCGTCACCTACCAGCTCTATTCCGACCCCGCGCGCGAGTTCCAGTTCAGCGCGATCGCGCAGGCGCTGTTCATCCTCCCCTTCTTCCTCTTTTCAGCCTTGTCGGGACAGCTGGCCGACGATCACGACAAGTCGCGCCTCATCCGCCTGATCAAGTCGGCCGAGATCGGCATCATGGTCGTCGGCGGCGCCGGCATCCTGCTCGCCAACATCCCCGTCATGCTCCTCGCGGTGCTGGCCATGGGCATCCACTCGACCTTCTTCGGGCCGATCAAATATGCGATCCTCCCGCAGCACCTCAGGCAGGACGAAGTGCTCGGCGGCACAGGTCTGGTGGAGGCGGGCACCTATATCGCGATCCTCCTGGGCACGATCCTCGCGGGAGCGCTCGCCAGCCGACCGGACGCCGCCGCCCCGGCGGTCCTCGTCTTCGCCTTTCTCGGTTATTTCGCCGGCCGGCAGGTGCCGCCCGCGCCGCCCACGGCCGACCGCCTGCCGATCAACTGGCACATCGTGCACGCGTCCATCGCGCTCGTCAGCGCGACCATGCACATCAGGCGCCTGTTCCTTGCGATCCTGGCCATCAGCTTCTTCTGGGCGATCGGGGCGGTGCTGATCATCATCTTTCCGCCCCTGGTGAAGAACGTGCTGGGCGCCAACGAGCAGGTGGCGAGCCTCTTCATTGGCATCTTCTCGGTCGGCATCGCCATCGGCTCGGTGGCGATCAACCGGCTGCTGAAGAGCAAGGTTTCCGCCCGCTTCGCGCCGATCTCGGTGATCTTCATGGGACTGTTCGTCGTCCTGCTCCACTTCGTCGCCCTGACCTGGGGACGGCATGGACCGGAGCTGACGACGCTCAGCAACTTCATCTTCCACCCCAGCGCCGGCTTCATGATCCTCGCCTTGCTGGGCGTGTCCGTCTCCGGGGGCATGTTCGTCGTACCGCTCTACGCCTTCCTGACGACGACGGTGCCGAAAGCCGAGACCGCGCGAACCGTTGCCGCGAACAACATCGTCAATTCAGGCGCGATGGTGGTGGGATCGCTTCTGGCTTTCGGCCTCAGCAGCATCGGCATCGGCCCGATCGGCCAGCTGCTGCTGGTCGCCGCGATGTGCCTCGTCGCCGCCTGGCTCGCCTGGAAGCTGCACAAGGCCTGCGACTGATCGCCGTCACCCAGAACTCGTTTCAGGATGACCTAGGCAAAGAAAGCGGAGAAGAAGACCAGGCCTCCCGCGAACGTCAGCAGGAACAGTCTCACGTCCTCGGAAGCGGGAATCAGGCGGTCCATGGCGAGGGGTTAACGCCGCCTTCACCATCCCGGCAAGAGCCCACCGGCGCCCCTGCGCAACCTGTCCCAGGCCGGGCCGGATTGATCCAGTTTATTGCCCGCCTGAAGCCCCGGGAACATAAGCCCGCACGGTCGATTTAGCCGGCGCAAGTCCGGCAGACAGGGGACTGGGATTGATGGGCAAAGCGCGGCTGGGTCACGTCTGCGCCTCGATTGCCACGGCCCTTCTGGCTTCCGCCGCCGCATCCGCCCAATCGAACGGCGCCCGCCCCGCCGCCGGCGCGTCCGGTCCCGAGGACGGGCAGTGGACGATGCCGTCCAAGGATTATGCGAGCACGCGCTACAGCGGTTTGAACCAGATCAACGGCGGCAACGTGGCGCGCCTCAAGCTCGCCTTCAGCTTCGACACCAACAACCGCCGCGGCCAGGAAGCGGCGCCGATCGTCGTCGGCTCGACGATGTACGTCATCACCCCTTATCCCAATTATATCTGGGCGCTCGACCTCGCCAAAGGCGGCAAGCCGAAATGGGTGTTCCGGCCGCGTCCCAAGCCGGCCAGCCAGGGCGTCGCCTGCTGCGACGTCGTCAACCGCGGCGCGGTCTTCGCGGGCGGCCGCATCTATTTCAACACGCTGGACGGAAGCGTCTTCGCGATCGACGCCGCCAGCGGACGCCAGATCTGGCGCACCAATATCGGCAACATCAACAAGGGCGAGACCATCACCATGGCGCCGCTGGTCGCCGAGGGGAAGGTGTTGGTCGGCAATTCGGGCGGCGAGTTCGGAGTGCGCGGCTGGCTCGCCGCCCTCGACGCCGGCTCGGGCCGGCTGGCCTGGCGCGCCTGGAGCACGGGACCGGACAAGGACGTGCTGATCGGCCCCGGCTTCAGGCCCTATTACGCGATGGACCGCGGCAAGGATCTCGGAGTCAAATCCTGGCCGCCCGAGGCGTGGAAGATCGGCGGCGGCACGACCTGGGGCTGGATCAGCTACGATCCCGGGACGAAGACGATCTTCTACGGCACCGGCAATCCGGGTCCCTGGAACCCGGCGCAGCGCCCCGGCGACAACAAGTGGACGACCGGAGTCTTCGCCCGCGACATCGCCACCGGCCAGGCGCGCTGGTTCTACCAGTCGAGCCCGCACGATCTGTTCGACCATGACGACATCAACGAACAGGTGCTGCTCGACATGCCGGTCAACGGCCGGATGCGCGGGGTCCTCGTCCGGCCGGGACGCAACGGCTACATGTACGTGATCGACCGCCGGAGCGGACAGGTGCTCTCGGCCGATCCGTTCGGCTACATCAACAGCTCGCGCGGCGTCGACCTCAGGACCGGCCGGCTGATCCCGATCGCCGACAAGGAGCCGAAGGAAGGCCGGGTCACCCGCAACATCTGCCCGGCCGCGCCGGGCGCCAAGGACTGGAACCCGTCCGCCTTCAGCCCGCGCACCGGCCTGCTCTACGTGCCGCACATCAACCTGTGCATGGACGAAGGGAATATCGAGGCGAACTACGTCGCCGGCACGCCCTATCTCGGCGCCGAGGTGAAGATGTATGCGGGCCCGGGCGGCAATCGCGGAATCTTCACCGCCTGGGATCCGGTGCGGCGCCGCTCCGTCTGGCACATCGACGAGGACCTGCCGCTCTGGTCCGGCGCTCTGGCGACCGGCGGCGACCTCGTCTTCTACGGAACGATGGAGGGCTGGTTCAAGGCGCTCGACGCCCGCTCGGGCAAGCTGCTGTGGCAGGTCAAGCTGGACAGCGGCATCATCAGCCAGCCGGTCAGCTATCGCGGCCCCGACGGGCGCCAATATATCGCGGTTCTGACGGGGGTCGGCGGCTGGGCGGGCGCGATCGTCTCGGCCCAGCTCGACCCGCGCGATCCGACCGCGGCTTTGGGCATGGTCAACGCGATGCGCGACCTGCCGAAGAAGACCAAGGCGGGAGGGAAGCTCTATGTCTTCACCCTGCCGCGCTAGGCCCTCAGCCCCGTCATTGCGAGCGAAGCGAAGCAATCCGGCACTGCGCCTCGGCCGTCTGGATTGCCGCGTCGCTTCGCTCCTCGCCATGACGGGGGCGGTTCTCCTCCTCGCCGCCTGCGACCGCGAGGAGCGCGATCCGCGCGGCCGGCCGCTGCCCGAAGGCCCGGCCAACCTCGCCGGCGATCCGCGCGCCCCCGAATATGAGAATAACAGCTTCCACCTCGCCCAGGGCGGGCGCCTGTTCACCTGGATGAACTGCTCGGGCTGCCACGCTTCGGGCGGCGGCGGCATGGGGCCGCCGCTGATGGACGACGAATGGCGCTACGGCGGGCGGATGGAGGACATCGTCACCACCATCTGGAACGGCCGGCCCAACGGCATGCCGCCGTTCAAGGGGCGGATCACCGAGCAGCAGGCCTGGGAGCTCGCCGCCTATGTCCGCTCGCTCTCCGCCCAGCCGCGCCAGGACGCGCTGCCGAGCCGCAGCGACGACATCAGCGGCGTCGAGCCGCAGACCTTGTCGGAGCGCGCCAAGGAGAAAGCGGAGTCGAACGAGACTCTGCCCAGGGACGAGCAGGACTGATGCGCGGCCCTGTCCTCCTCCCCCTGGTGCTGGCGCTGGGCGGCTGCGAGGGGCTGCAGGCGATCGGGCCGCGCGCCGGGGCGGAAGCGGCGCGGATCAGCGATCTGTTCACGATCTTCCTGATCCTCACCCTGATCTTCTACGCCGCCGTCCTCGCCTTCCTCGTCGCCGCATACTGGCGCCGCCGCGGCGGCGCCGATGCTCCGGAACCCGGCGCGCCGCAACGCGACCGGCCGCTCAACAGGGCCCTGCTCGTCTGGACCGCCGCGGTCGTGCTCGGCCTGACCGGCCTCACTTTGGCCAGCTATTTTACCGACCGCGGCATCGCCCGCGACGTGCCGCGCGACCAGCCGATGCTGTTCGTCGAAATCGTCGCCAATCAATGGTGGTGGGACATACGCTACCATTTCCCGGACCGCTCGCGGACCGTTCACACCGCCAACGAGCTCCATCTTCCGGTCGGCGTCCCGGCCATGGTCTATCTGAAGTCCAACGACGTCATCCACAGCTTCTGGGTGCCCAACCTCGCCGGCAAGCAGGACCTCATCCCGGGCCGGGTCAACGACCTGATGCTGGTCCCCCGCCGTACCGGCGTCTATCGCGGCCAGTGCGCCGAATATTGCGGCGTCCAGCACGCCCACATGGCGCTCGACGTGACGGTCGAGAGCAAGGCCGATTTCGCGCGCTGGCTCAGCCTCCAGCAGCGCCCCGCCCCAACTCCCGCCAACCCGCTCCAGCAGGCCGGCTACGATTATGTGACAACGCGCGAATGCAGCTCCTGCCACGCCATCGCCGGTACTCCGGCGTCGGGCTCGGTCGGCCCCGACCTCACCCATTTGCTCAGCCGCCGCTCGATCGCGGCCGGAACCTATCCGATGACCCGAGGCCACCTCTACGCCTGGATCGCCGACCCGCAGGGCGCCAAGCCGGGCAGCAACATGCCGGTGGTCGGATTGGACGCCGACCAGCTCCACGCGGTGGTGGCCTATCTGGAGACTCTGAAATGATGGTTGGGATG
>JAXDPG010000228.1:0-6082 GCA_034668485.1 Sphingomonadales bacterium | reverse complement strand
CTTGCGGCCCGCCTGACGGGCGATCCGCATGGCCTCGTCCAACGCCGCCCGGGGCCCGGGCGAGCGACACAGATAGGCTTCGAGATAGATGATGGCGGCGGCGCGGATCTGCTCGCGGTCGAGGGCGTTGGCGGTCAGCTCATGGGCGGCTCCGCGGAAGGTGTTCATCGTCCGCTGGGCGTCCGGCGTGACCAGGATCAGGCAGCGGCCGGTGGGCAGCCCGCCCGCGATCGGCGGCGTCCTGAACTCCACCCCAAGCGCCCTGATGTCGTGGGCGAAGATCTCGCCGAGCTGGTCCTCGGCGACCTGGCCGACGAAGCCGGCGCGGCCGCCCATCGCCGCCACCCCGGCCATGGTGTTCGCCGCCGAGCCCCCGCTCGTCTCGCGCGCCTGGCGCATCTTGGCGTAGAGCCGCGTCGCGCCCTCGGCGTCGAGCACCTGCATCGAGCCTTTGACGAGCCGCTCTTCCTCCAGGAAGGAATCGTCGGCGGTGGCGATGACGTCCACGATCGCGTCGCCGATGGCGAGGACGTCCAGGCGGGTTTCAATCACGGGCGACGTGATGGCGGCAAGCGGCGCGAACGGAAAGCCCTTTTTGCGGCGAGCCAAAACGGTTACGCAGCCGTCATGTCGACCCAGCCCCCCGCGCCCGCCGTCCCTCGCTCGCTGTTCGTGTTCGCCGTGCTCTACGGCGGCATGGTCTGCATCGCGGGGGTCCTCGGCTCGAAGCAGATAACGCTCGGACCGCTCGCGGTGGAGGCCGGTATCTTTCCGTTCCTGCTGCTCGTCGTCCTCGGCAGTACGGTCGCCGAGCTTCACGGCCGCGACACGGCGAACCGGCTCGTGCGGTTCGGCTTCATCCCCCTGGTCACGGCGATCGCGCTCATCTGGCTGGTCATCCAGCTGCCGACCGACCCGAGCATGTACGAGCCCGCCAAAGCGGCCTTTCCGATCATCCTGGGGCAGAGCTGGCGGCTGATGGGGGCGGGCATCGTCGCCTATGGCGTCTCGCAATTCCTCAACATCTACATCTTCGCCAAGCTGCACGGGCCGGGGGAGGGGAAAGGCGCCTGGCTCGTCATCCGCGCCGCGATCGCGAGCGCCGTGTCCCAGATCGTCGACACGCTCATCTTCATCACCATCTCCTTTTACGGCGTCCGCCCGATCGGGGAGCTGATGATCGGCCAGGCGACGGCGAAGGTGACTCTGAGCGTGGTCTTGGTGCCCTTCCTGATCACCGCGCTGGTCGCTCTGGGCCGGCGGCTGGACCGGGGCTGAGCGGGCCGCCTTCGATCCCTCCTTTCGGCGGGATATCAGGTCCTTGCCGGGAAGTGCGGCATCCCTGCAACCTATGCTAACTTTTTTGCGGGCCTGTGCAGTTTGAGTCTTCGAATCGTCCCATCCGGGCTATAGCAGGCGCCGGGAGAGGCGATTCTGCCTCCAGGGGAACTAGCTACGATGAAGAAGCTCTCGCTGTTTTGCGCGACGACCGCGCTCGTCATGCCGGCCATGGCTATCGCTCAGTCCACCGGTTCGCAGGACTTCGAGGAGGAGACGATCGTCGTCACCGGCAATCGTACCCAGGAGGTCGGCGGAGTGACCGCCCCCGACACGACCAAGGCCAAGGCGGCGCTGACCTCGGAAGTGATCGCCCGCCAGAATCCGGGCCAGACGATCCTCGACACGATCAACCTCATTCCGGGCGTCAGCTTCCAGAACAACGACGCCTACGGGTCGTCGGGCGGAACGCTCAACATCCGCGGCTTCGCGGCCGACCGTATCTCGCTGACGCTCGACGGCGTCCCGCTCAACGATTCGGGCAATTACGCGATCTTCTCCAACCAGCAGGTCGACCCGGAGGTGATTGGCGAGGTCAACGTCAACCTCGGCACCACCGACGTCGACAGCCCCACCGCGTCGGCGGCCGGCGGCACGGTCAACTACCGCACGATCGTCCCGAGGCAGGACATGGGCGCGCTGGTTTCGGCGTCGATCGGCGAATATGATTTCCACCGTCTCTTCGGAATGATCGAGACGGGCAGCTTTACCCCCTGGGACACGCGCGCCTTCGTCTCCGCTTCCTACGCGAAGAACGACAATCCGTTCAACAATTACGGCAAGGTCTACAAGCAGCAGTATAATGCCAAGATCTACCAGCCGATCGGCACCCATGGCGACTTCATTGCCCTCGCCGGCCACTACAACCAGAACCGTAACAATTTCTTCGGCTCCGCGCCGCTTCGCCAGGACCTGACCCGGGTCGTCGGCGGGCTGACGGTGCCCCGCCTCGTCGGCACCCAGGCCAACAACCGCTTTCCGACGAACAATAACGAGCGGAAATATCTCATCAACTATCCCTGCAACGTCGACACGCCCCAGGCGGGCGTCGCCGATGTGGTCGCTCCATCGTCCGACCCGCGCGCCGGGCTGATCTTCTCGCCCGATCCGCAGGCGAACTACGGAAGCTGCGGCACCGAGTTCGACCGGCGCTACAATCCGTCGAACACGGGCAACATCCGCATGTCGTCCCGCTTCACCGTCGGGGCGTTCACGATCACCGTCGATCCGAGCTATCAATATGTGAAGGCCAATGGCGGCGGCACCGTCACCGCCCAGGAAGGTCTGCGCGACATCAACCCGGCCGGCGGTACGGCGACGGTACCGCAGTGCCGGACCACGCCGAACAGCGCCACCAACACCTGCGTGGCGGGCTATCTGGGCGGGTCGCCCTTCTTCGGCAGGGACATCAACGGCGATGGCGACACTCTCGATGCCGTCACCGTCCTCGCGCCGAGCCAGACTCAGACGCATCGCTTCGGGCTGATCGCCGGTGTCCGCTACGACATCAACGACGACCATAGCGTCCGCGCCGGCTACACCCTCGACCACGCCCGCCACCGTCAGACCGGCGAGGTCGGGCTGCTCGACCTCGGCGGCGAGCCGCTGGACGTCTTCCCGGTCAACGACCCGCAGTCGGACGTGCTCGGCGTCAACCTCCAGAAGCGCGACCGCCTCTCCTACGCGATCCTGCACCAATTCTGGGCCGAGTATCGCGGCCAGTTCATGGACAACAAGCTGACCCTGAACCTCGGTCTGCGCGCGCCCTTCTTCAAGCGGGACCTCAACAATTTCTGCGCCGCCAGCTCGCCGACCTTCGTCGAGTGCTTCGGCCGGGGCGACCCGCGCTACGCGACCTACGCCCCCCTCAACCCGACGATCCAGGGGCCGCAGCAGCGCGTCTTCAAGTATAACAAGCTGCTCCCGAACGTCGGCTTCACCTTCGACTTCATGCCTCGGGCGAGCATCTTCGCCAATTATGCGAAGGGCCTCTCCGTTCCGAGCACGGACAATCTCTACAACGCCTTCTTCTTTGCGCCGACCCTTTCGGCGGCGTCGCCCAAGCCGGAGTCGACCGACAATTTCGACGCCGGCCTTCGCTATCGCAGCCCGAAGATCCAGGCCCAGCTCGGCGCCTTCTTCAACCGCTATTCGAACCGCACCGCCTCGGCCTTCGATCCGGAGCTGAACGTCAGCACGTTCCGCAACCTCGGCAAGGTCGATAAATACGGTCTCGACGGCTATGTCTCGTACCAGCCGATGAAGCAGCTGAACCTCTATCTGTTCGGCTCCGTCCTCCATTCGGAGATCAAGGACGACCTGATCATCGCCGAATGCAATGCCGCTCAGGTCGCCGGAGGCTTCCCCGGCTGCAGCGCGGTGGACGTGCCGATCTTCGCGCCCACCGCCGGCAAGCGCGAGTCCGGTGCCGCCAAATATACGTTCGGCGGAACGGTTCGCGGGAATGTGGGACCGTTCGAGCTCGGCGTCACCGCGAAGCGGACGGGTCCGCGCTACGTCTTCGACACCAACCTGCCCGTCCATGCCTTCGTCGGCGCGGGCGCCGGCGTGGATACGGTCGTCTTCCCGGCGAGCACGCCCGCCTATTGGCTGGTCAATCTCGACGCGCGTCTAAGCCTCGCCGATTACGGCCTGGAGAAGACCTACCTCCAGTTCAACGTCTACAACCTGTTCGACCAATTCTATGTCGGCGGGTTCGGCGGATCGCTCAATCAGACGATCACTCGCAACAATGCGGGTGCCATCACGGCCTACAGCGCCCCGCCGTTCGTCCAGATCGGCGCGCCGCGCACGATCAGCGCGACCCTGGTCGTCGGCTTCTGATCGAAGCCGCCGGAAGAATATGGCCGCCGCGACCCCGGTCGCGGCGGCCTTTTCCTTGGGGGATCAGCCCGCCTTGCGGTGCGCCTTCCGGGGCGGTCCGTCCGAGCGGACGATGCTGGCGACCGGGCAGCGGACGCCCTGGACCATGATCGCGCCGTGGCGGTCGAGCTGGCCGAGCGCGGAGGTCTCGAAGCCGATCCCGTGCGCCGCCTGCAACCGGCTGCAGCGGTTTGACGTCCGCACGAAATACCATTCGCCCCGGCCGCCCCTCAGATAGAGGGAGTCCTTGGACGCCGCCTTCCATTCCACGTTGCTCATGCTGTTGATGAAGGGGATGGCCGTTTCGCCGGAGGGCGTCCCGGCGGCGGCCGCGGAGCCGGCGGCAAGAGAAATGGCAAGGATCAGGCTGTTTCGCATCGCACGTCTCCTTCGCCGCGAATGTAGAATGTCGAGCGCCGCTTTGCCAGACACTGGCCGCCACACTAAGGCGGCGCGATGAAATGCGTCATCCTGGCCGCCGGGCAGGGCACCCGCCTGCGAACGCTCGCCGAGTCGAAGCCGCTTGCCGAGATCGCCGGGATCCCGCTTGTCGAACATGTCGTCCGGGCCGCCGCGGCGGGCGGGGCGAGCGAATTCGTCGTCGTCACCGGCTATCGGCCGGAGCCGCTCGAGGCGTTCCTGCAGGATCTCGCCGGTCGGACCGGCCTTCCGATCGACGCGGTCCGCAATCGCGACTGGGCGCGCCCCAACGGTCTCTCGGTCCTCGCCGCCGAGCCGCGGCTGGCGGACGAGTTCGTCCTTCTGATGTCCGACCATCTGTTCGATCCGGCGATCCTGAGCGATCTGATCGCCGCCGACCGGGGCGGTGCCGCGCTCACCCTCGCCGCGGATTTCGCGGTCGACGATCCCAGGCTCGACCTCGACGACGCCACCAAGATCGAGGTCGGCGAAGACCGGCGCATCGTCCGGATCGGCAAGGCACTGGCATGTTACGACGCGATCGACACCGGCATCTTCATCGCCGGCCCGGCCCTTATCGAGGCGCTCCGCACCAGCCTCGCCGGCGGCGGCACGGGCTCGCTGTCCGAAGGCGTCCAGGCGCTCGCCGATTCGGGCCGCGCCTTCGTCCGGGATTGCGGCGGCCGCTGGTGGCTCGACGTCGACGACGAGGCGGCGTTCGGCAAGGCCGAGGCGGCTTTACGCGGCTGAACGGGGGAGGCCGGCGACGTAAGCGCGAGCCTTGGCGGCCGTCACCTCGGCGGACTGGCCCGGCTTGTAGAGTCCGGAGCCGAGGCCGAAGCCGTCGGCTCCCGCCTCGATCCAGGGGCCCATATTGTCCGGGCTGATCCCGCCGACGACGAGCAAGGGCATCTCTTTGGGCAGAACGGCGCGCTGCGCCTTCACGACCGCGGGCGAGGCGCCTTCGGCCGGGAAGAGCTTGAGCCCGGTGGCGCCGGCGCGCAGCGCCGCGAAGCCTTCCGAGGGCGTGAAATAGCCGGGCAGCGAGACCAGCCCGGCCGCCGCCGTCGCCTCGATCACCGGGGCGAAGCTGTTGGGCGAGACGATGACCCGCCCGCCGGCGTCGCGGACCCGGCCGACGTCGGCGGGGTCGAGCACGGTGCCGGCCCCGATCAGCGCCGTCTCGCCAAAGCGCCTCGCGAGGCGCTCGATGCTGGCCAGCGGATCGGGCGAGTTGAGCGGAACCTCAATGATTCGCAGGCCGGCCTCGAACAGCGCCTCGCCGATGGCCTCGGCCTCGCCGGGCGTGACTCCGCGGATGATCGCGATCAACGGGCATTGCGCCAGCCGGCGCTTCAGCTCTTCGCCAGGATTCATTGCAACAGCTCCGCCAGATGCCGCACTCCGGCCAGGAAGGCCGCTTCGCCGTCGATCGCCGTCG
>JAXDPG010000227.1:0-5407 GCA_034668485.1 Sphingomonadales bacterium | reverse complement strand
GGGCATCCGCGTGAAACCTGCGTCGGTGATGCTCGTTATGGGCGAGGAATGACCGTGCCTGACCTGCATCCGACGTTCGAGAAGATGGTGCGCCGCCTCGAGCGCCGCTCGCCGCTCGGCGAGGCGGGGCGGCGCGGCCTGCTCGGCCTCCCCCATACGATCCGGTCCGTGTCCGCCGGCGCCCATCTGATCCGCGACGGCGACCGCACCGAACATTGCTGCCTTCTGCTCACCGGCTTCGCCCATCGCTACAAGATCACCGGCGAAGGCGGCCGCCAGATCATCTCGATCCATATGGCGAGCGAGTTCGTCGATCTTCAGAACGGTCTGCTCTCGATCGCCGATCACAGCGTCCAGCTGCTCACCAATGCCGAGGTCGCCTACATCCCGCAGCGGGCGATCATGGACCTCGCCCTCGGCGACTCCTCGGTCGGCCAGGCGCTTTGGATCGATACCCTGATCGACGCCTCGATCTTCCGCGAATGGGTCGTCAACGTCGGTCGCCGCGACAGCCGCGCCCGAGTCGCGCATCTGCTGTGCGAATTCTCGATGCGGCTCGCGGCGGCGGGGCTCGCCACCGACCACCATTATGAGCTGCCGATGACCCAGGAGCAGCTCGCCGACGCGGTCGGGCTCACCTCCGTCCACGTCAACCGGGTGCTCAAGCAATTGGGCGAGGACAGGCTGATCAGCCGCGACAAGAGGCGCATCGTCATCGAGGACTGGCCGCGCCTGCGCGCGACCGGCGATTTCAACGAACGTTATCTCCACCATGACGGCCTCGTGGCCGAGCCCCAGCTCTGATCCATGTGGTTGCGGCGCCGCCGCGAATCGGAGAGATTTGAGCCGCTGTAGAGTACCACCCCGAGTCGGGGGATCGGTGAATGTCCCGCCACGAACGAATCCAGCATCACGTCGGACGCGCGTTCGAGGAGCTCGACCGTGCCCGAAGCGCCGCGTCTCCGGAAGCGGCGATCGCCCATCTTGGCCTGTCGGAGCTGCATCTCGGCCGGATGAAGGAGCTTAGCGACGCTTCCCCGCCGCCCGGATTGAAGCTCGTCGATTAACTAACGCAGTTTAATCAATAACTTATGAAGAGTTGATTGAGGTCAAAGCGTCTCGCGCGCCTGTGCGGCAGAAGGGCAGCCATGGACGACGAGATCGGCTACCATTCGAACCGGGCCTTGGCTGAGCTCGATCGGGCGCGGCACTGCCGCGACGCCCATGCGGCCCGCTGCCACCTGCAGCTCGCCGAGCAGCATCTCGACCGCATGCGCGCGCTCTGCGGCCGCGCCGCGCCGCCCGCCGTCCGCTGACCGGCCCATACCCCTCTCCCGTAAAGAACGGGAGAGGGGCTTTTGCGGCCCGAATGTCGATCCAGCCTAGACCTCGCGCAGAGCGCTTCCGATCGCCTTCAGCAGCGTCTCGACCCGATAGGGTTTGGCGACCCAGCCGAGCGGCCGCGCCGCCGCGGCCCGCGCCCTGACCTGGGCGTCGCCATGGGCGGAAGCGAACAGCGAACGGATGCCCAGCGTCCCGTAAATCTCGAGCGCGGCGTCGACTCCGTCGCGCTCGCTCGCCAACCTTATGTCCATGACGACCAAGGCGGGGCGGCGCTCGGCCGCCAGCGCCACCGCTTCCTCGGCCGTCGCGGCGACTCCCGCCACCTCATAGCCCGCCTCCTCCAGCCCCGTCTCCATCTCCATGCCGACCAGGAAATCGTCCTCGACGAGCAGGATGCAGGGGCGGGGCGCGGGCGCCGGCCGCTCGGACCGGCCGGGCTGCTCGACCGGCGCGGCTGCCGCGTCCTCCGCTTCGCCGACGGCGTCGATCAGCAGCGCCTCGGCAGTCGTCCGGCGGCGCATGAACATGCCTTCGTCCCGCTCAGGCCCGAGCACCGGCGGCGCCGGTAAATTCGAGCACGCAGCGCGCGCCCGCGCCGCGTTCGACCCGGAAGCTGCCGCCCATCTGACGCGCCAGCCCCATCACCAGGCCGAGCCCGGACGAGCGTCGCCGGACCTCGCTCAGGTCGAAGCCCGGCCCTTCGTCCTCGACGATCAGCGAGAAGCGGCCGTCCGTCTCGGCGAGGCAGACGCCGATCGCGCTTCGGCCGTCCGCGCCGGCGCCATATTTGGCGGCGTTGGTGATCAGCTCGTTGAGGATCAGCGCCAGCGGCACCGCATCGTCATTGGCGAGCGTGCCGGGCTCGGCGTGGAGGTCGAGCGCGATCCCGTCGCCGCAGGCCGCGCTGGCGGCCGCGCAGACCGACGTCATGAAGGCGGCGCTGTCGAAGCGGGTGAGGTTGTCCGACTGGTAGAGGGCGGTCTGGGCCGCCGCCATCGCCGCCACCCGCCGCGCCGCTTCGTCGAGCGCGCCGCGGGCGTCCTCGCTGTGCGTCTCCCGGCGCGCCGCCGCGAGCAGGGCGTAGAGCATCTGCATGTTGTTCTTGATGCGATGGTTCAATTCGGCGAAGAGCAGCCGCTGCTGGGTCTCCGCCTCCTTGCGATGGCCGATGTCGACGAGCACGTTGACCGCGCCGGTCATCTGGCCGGAATGATCGAACAAGGGCGTCGGATAGGGGATGAACGGGACCCGGCTGCCGTCGGGCCGCTCCGCCACGGCCTCGGCCCCGCGCACCGCCCTCCTCTCCTTGAGCGCCACCGCCATCGGGCATTCGTCATGGGCGAGCGGCGTTCCGTCGGGCCAGGCGAGCTTCCAGGTGACGCACCATTTGTCGTCGCCGAGCACGGGGCGGCGGCCCGACATCTCGACGGCGGCCTCGTTATAATAGGTGATCCGCCCCTCGGCGTCGGTCGTGTAGAGGGCGACGGGCAGGGCATCGAGGATCTCGCGCAGCCGCCGCTCGCCGTCGCGGGCGGCGCGGTCCTCCTGCAGCTGGCGCGTGACGTCGTGGAAGCAGTTGACGGCGCCGACGATATTGCCCGAGCCGTCCTTCAGCGCAATGATATGCACCATCGCGGTGAGGCGGCTGCCGTCGGGCCGCTCGACCGTTGCGAGGCGGCCGTCCACCGCTTCGCCGGTGCGAAGCGCATAGGCCATCGGCGTCTCGCTATGGGCGACGAGGCCGCCGTCGAGCCCGTAGATCCGGTGCGAGCCGCAGAATCGCTCGGCCTTCTCGCCGGTCTCGGGAGCGCGGCCCCATAGCTCCGCCGCTTTGGCGTTGAACCAGCGGATCCGGCCCGCGGCGTCGCAGGCGTAGACGGCGACCGGAAGGAAGTCGATCAGCGCGGGGGGGTCGGCGAGCAGGGGCTCGGGGTCGAGCGAGGCAAAAACGCTCTGCAGGCCGGGAACGGCAAGGATATCCGTCATTTCTCTCTTTCGCCCGTCCGCCAGCCCCGCCGGCATTTGCCTAACCTGGGTTCAATCCCGCCCCCGACGCTCGGTTCCGGTTTCCGCCAAATAAACCGGCATTGTCGGCCCCCTGTTACCCTGGAGTCACAGCTTGCTCCGTCGGCGGGCTTGGGTCAGTTAGGCACGCCACCGGAAGGATGAAGTCGATGCGCCATGCCCCCTTCGCCGCTTTTGCCGCCTGCTGCCTCGCCGCCTGCGCAACCGGTCCGGCCCGGCCGGCCCCGGAGGCGAATGCGCGCTATTCCTTCTGGCGGCCGGCGCCGGTGCTCGATGCACCGGACCCGAACAAGGTGGTGCAGGAGGCTCCGGCCGACGCCTGGCGAACGATCGACCCCGCCGACCTTCTCGTCATCGAGCTCAAGGAAGGCGGCCGGATCGTGATCGAGCTGGCACCCGATTTCGCGCCGGTCCACGTCGCCAACGTCCGCGCCTTCGCCCGGGCCGGCTGGTGGAACGGCGCCTCCATCTACCGGGTCCAGGACAATTATGTCGCCCAATGGGGCAATGGCGACGCCAAGACCGGGCTTCCGGCCGGAGTCGTCGCCAAGCCGCCGGCCGAATATTATCGCGATCTCGCCGGGCTCGAGGTGCGGCCCTTGGGCTTTCCCGACAGCTATGCGCCGATGGTCGGGCATGCCGGCGGCTGGCCCGTCGCCTACGATCCGGAAGCGGGCCGCGCCTGGCTGACCCATTGCTACGCCTATGTCGGGGTCGGCCGCGACCTCGCTCCGGACACCGGCACCGGCGGAGAGCTCTACGCCGTGATCGGCCACGCGCCGCGCCACCTCGACCTCAACATCGCCCTGATCGGCAGGGTCGTCGAAGGCATCGCCTTGCTCTCGGCCCGCCCTCGCGGCACCGAGGCGCTCGGCTTCTACAAGGATCCCGCCCAGAATATCGCCATCGCCCGCGCCCGCCTCGCCGCAGACATGCCCGCGGCCGAGCGGCCCCGCTTCGAGGCGATGCGATCGGACAGCCCCGCCTTCGGCCAATATGTCACCGGCCGCGCCAATCGCGGCGGCGAGTTCTTCCAGCGCCCGGCGGGCGGCGTCGACATCTGCAACGCGGCGGTGCCGGTCAGGAAGGCGGCGCCGTGACGCCGATGGTGGAAATTACGCGCCGGCCCCTCGCGTAGGGGATTTTAAGGGGCCGGCGCGACGGCGGCCGCCGCTTGGGCGCCGCCAGCGAAGTCAGGCCGCGTAGGCGTGGTCGGTATCGAACACAGGGCGGCGGATCGTTCGAACGATCGCACCGCCGGCGATCATCGGCGCGTTCTCGAGCGGCAGCGCCGTCGTGCAGAAGGCGCATTCCGCCATCGACCGGCCGATATACCAGTGGGTACGGCCGCAGCCGGGACAATAATTCGTCTCATGCTCGCGGTAGACGATATGATAGCCGCGCTGATCCGCCTGGGGGATGATGCAGCCGCCACGGGCCTCGAGGATACTCGTCGCCATACTTGGCTCCTTTCAACACACTTGCCAGCCCAACGAGCGACGAGTCTGAAGAGTTTCATGGCTTTAGGATGAACGCGGCCGGTGAGCGGCCGGCCTGGCCTCGCGGCAGCGCCGGAAAAGCGCGGAAATCTGCGGCGACGAGCCGTTCGGAAGTTTCGCCGAACCGAGTCGGCCGAGACCAAAAAAATTTTCGCCGGGCCCGGTTTTTGCGGACCCCGCACGGCCTTCAGAGGCGGATCTTTTCCTTGCGGCGCTGGCTGGCCGCGCGCTCGTAGGCGCGGCGGCGGCGCTGATGGACGGCGACCGCGGTGACGGGCAGAGCGAGGCCCGCCAGCACCAGCGCGCCGACCAGGACCACGGTTTCCAGCTCCAACCCTTCCATCCGGCGCCTCTCCCTCCGGCGGCGATTCGTAGCCCGAAACCGGCGCCGCGTCACCCTCCTCCATTCGTCCGCGGCCCGAAAATTCGGCCGCGCCGTCCAGTGGCTGCGGCAACGGCCGCAGGGTTGCGGCGGGCGGCGGCGGTCGAGAAGGACGGGGGGCGGAGTCGGTGCCGGAGCGGCCAGTGCGGCTCGACCG
>JAXDPG010000226.1:0-7961 GCA_034668485.1 Sphingomonadales bacterium | reverse complement strand
GTCCCAGCTATGGCGGGGACCCCAGGGGGTGAAGAACGCGGCGCCTTTCACCCGCCGGGGCCCCAGCCTTCGCTGGGGCGACGAC
The DNA here is from genome assembly GCA_034668485.1 of Sphingomonadales bacterium. Lineage (GTDB taxonomy): Bacteria > Pseudomonadota > Alphaproteobacteria > Sphingomonadales > Sphingomonadaceae > Allosphingosinicella. The sequence goes on along the minus strand of JAXDPG010000226.1, from coordinate 7,876 downwards.
GGTCCAGCTTCACTGTGCGGCCGGAACAGTCAATGCCGCTCCTGTTGTCCTATGGCCACGGAGTGCCGCCTGGTTATGGCTTCGGCAACAGAAACTATGGCGCCCATCGACGGTCCTGTTACTTAATGGCGCCGCAACGGGCTTTCGGGGGGATGTCGACATGGCCAGGTCGTTCAAGGCTTTCTTGGTTTCGGGAACGGCTTTCGCCGCTTTGGCAGGCGCGGCCCCGGGCACCGCCTTCGCCCAGGCGCCCGCGGACGAGGAGACCACGCAGCCGGCGGCGACCCCGACCGGCGCGGAGACGCCCCAGACCGACGCCGACCTCGCCACCGGCGTCAGCGATCCGCCCGTCGAGAACGAGATCCTCGTCACCGGTTCGCGAATCAAGCAGAACCCCAACAACAGCGCCCTGCCGCTTCAGATCGTCACCACCCAGGAAATCCAGCGCAACGGCATCAACAGCCCCGAGCAGCTGCTGATGCACCTCCCCACGAACGCCACCGGCCCGGAGAATCTGGCCTCCAACGCCGACGTCGTCTCCGGCGCCCAGCGCGGCACCAACGGCCTTTCCTCGGCCAATCTGCGCGGCCAGGGCAATGCCGCGACGCTGGTGCTCCTGAACGGCCGCCGGGTCGCCGCCCACGGCCTTTCCGGCTCGGCGGTCGACGTCAACCAGATCCCCTTCTCGGCGATCGAGCGGGTCGAGGTACTGAAGGACGGCGCCTCGGCCATTTACGGCACCGACGCGGTCGGAGGCGTGATCAACTTCATCACCCGCAAGGATTATCAGGGGGTCGGCCTGCAGGGCTTCACCGACATCACCGAGCGCGGCAACGGCAACATCTACCGGGTGTCGGGGATCGCCGGCTATGGCGACCTCGACGACGACGGCTTCAACATCATGGGCGCCGTCTCCTACAGCTGGAACCAGATATTGCGCGGTTCCGACCGAAGCTTCGTCAACGGCAACCAGCCCAATCGCGGCCTCTCGATCGACACCCGCGGAACGCCGATCGCGACCGCCTTCAACATCGGCGCCAACACCCAGCCGGGAAGCATCACGGCGGGAGGCACTTTGCTCACCGGCCTGACCCTCACAGCGCCCAACGGCGCCAACGCCGCGGCCGGCGGCATCAACATCCTCGACCTGCCCGGCGGCGCCGGCTGCGATTCGATGGACGGGGGCATGGCCTATGACGAGCAGCTGTGGAACACGCCCACGGCCATCTATGCCTGCGCCTGGGACACCGGCCGGGCGGCGGTGATCCAGCAGCCGATCAAGACCCTGACCTATTACGGGCGCGGCGTGCTCCGGATCGCCCACGAGCACGAGCTCTCGCTCGAGGTGACCGGCTCGGACGCCGATTCCGCCAAGAGCTTCTCCAACGGCCAGTATACCGCCAACGCGACCAACCTTCCGGTCGCCTATCCGCTCACCCCGACCACGGCGGCGACCTACAATACGGTGTTCAACGCCATCCGCGGCGCCTTCACCAACCCGGTGCAGCTGGCGGCGCTGGACGCCCGCTACGGGCGGCCGATCGCCTATCGCTGGCGCTGCGTGCCCTGCGGCCCGCGCGAATATGTCACCAACACGAAGACCTTCCGGGCGGCCCTCGGCCTCGAAGGCCCGCTCTGGGCCGGCTGGGACTATCGCGCCGGCGCCTCCTACGCGCGAAGCGAATCCTCGTCGGTGCTCGGCTCGGGCTATTATTATCGCGGCACCCTGGCCAACGGCGCCAACGATCCGCTCGCACCGCAGGCTCCGGGCACGACCCAGCGCGGCATCGTCGGAGTCCTCAATGCCGGGCTGCTCAATCCGTTCGCCCTCGCGCAGACGGATGCCGGGCGCGCCGCGCTCCAGTCGGTCTCGGCGGAAGGCACGACCCTCTATGGCGGCCGCTACCAGGTGCGCCAGTTCGATCTCTCCCTGTCGGGGCCGCTCTTCCACATCTGGGGCGGCGACGTGCAGCTGGCGGCGGGCGTCGACTATCGCCGCGAGACCTACGAGTTCAACGGCTCGGACGCCGCAGACGCCACCGATCCGGTCATCTTCCTGGCCGCGTTCGACAACGTCAACGCGCTGACCCCGAAGCACCGCACCATCAAGGCCGCCTATGCCGAGATGCTGGTGCCGATCATCAAGGACATGCTGGACATTACCGGCGCCGTCCGCATCGACGATTATACCGGCTTCGGCCAGACCACCAATCCGAAGGTCTCAGTGAAGTTCCGGCCGTTCGAGCCGGTCCTGTTCCGCGGCTCCTACAATACCAGCTTCCGGGTGCCGACCTTCAACCAGATCTTCAACGGCCTTACCGTCGCCCCCTATCTGGGCAGCGACATCGCCGATCCGGTGCGCTGCCCGGGCGGAGTCCCGACCAGCAACGTCGGCAGCGGCCAGCCCTGCGCCCAGATCCGGCCGGACATCGCCACCGGCGGCAACCTCGATCTCGGGCCGGAGACGGCCGAGCAGTTCAGCGCGGGGATCGTGATCACTCCGGCGCCCTTGTTCAGCGCGTCGCTCGACTGGTGGTCGATCGCCGTCGACAACACGATCGCCGAGCTGACCCTGCGGCAGCTGATCGACAACGCGACGCTGTTCCCGGACCGCTTCGTCCGCAATCCGCCGGGCACCGGCGACATCATCTATATCGACCGCACCTGGATCAACGCCGGCGCCCGCCGCACCCAGGGCCTGGAGCTCTCGCTGCGCGGCGGCGTGGATGCACTGCGCGGCCGCATCGCGGTCGGCCTCGACGGCACCTATCTGCTCAAGAAGCGCGAGAAGCTGACCCAGGATTCGCCCTTCACCGGCAGCCAGATCGGCATCTTCACCTTCACCGGCGATCTCGGCATAAGGTGGAAGCACAACGCGTTCATCAGCTACACGAACAACGACTTCAACATCACGTTCACGCAGCTTTTCCGCCAGGGCTACAAGAACTTCGCGCTGCCGGGCATCGCCAACGGCACGGTCACCCGCCCCGACTACAACGTCAACGTCAGCGATTACATCATCTACAATCTGTCGATCAGCTATTCCGGGCTGGCGCCGGGCTTCAGGATCAGCGCCGGGGTCAAGAATCTGTTCGACCGCGATCCGCCCTTCGCGATCACCTATGACGGCAATACCGGCGCCGGCAGCTCGTGGGAGCCGCGCATCGCCGACCCGCGCGGCCGCTCGTTCACCTTCGCCGCCGAGGTCAAGTTCTGAGGACTCCGGGAACCCCTCTCCCGCATTTCGCGGGAGAGGAGGGGCCCGCCGCGAAGCGGTGGGAGGTGAGGGTCTGCAGCAATGAGTCAGCAAGACCCTTACCCCCCCAGCCTTCGGCTTGGGTCCCCCCTCTCCCGTGAAGGACGGGAGAGGAGAGCAATCCGGCGCTCGATGAAATGATCGAAGGCTTTCGACTGAAAGGCGGCGTGGTCCATTGCGAGGACGTGCCGCTGCCGCTGATCGCGCACGAGGTCGGCACGCCCGTCTACGTCTATTCCGCGGCGGCGATGGTCGGGCAGGCGCGGCGTCTGAAGGCGGCGCTGGCGCCGCTCGCCGATCCTCTCGTCGCCTATGCGGTCAAGGCCAATCCCAATCCGGCGGTGGTGGCGACTCTCGCGGCCGAAGGGCTCGGCGCCGACGTCGTCTCGGCGGGCGAATATCGCTGCGCCCGCGCCGCCGGGATCGCCGCCGACCGGATCGTCTTTTCGGGCGTCGGCAAGACCGCGGCGGAGATGGCGATCGCGCTCGACGGCGGCCTTTGCCAGTTCAACCTCGAATCGGTGCCGGAAGCCGAGATGCTGTCGGACGTCGCGCTGTCGATGGGGCGCAGGGCGCCGGTCGCGCTGCGCGTCAACCCCGATGTCGAGGCGGGGTCGCACGCCAAGATCTCCACCGGCGCGGCGCACAACAAGTTCGGAGTGGCGATCGCCGACGCGCTCGCCGCCTGCGAGCGCATCCGGGCGCTGCCCGGCCTCGAGCTCAAGGGCGTCGCCGTCCATATCGGCAGCCAGCTGACCAGCCTCGCTCCGCTCGAGGCGGCCTTCGAGAGGCTGGGCGCGCTGATCCGGGCGCTGCGGGCCGCCGGCCATTCGATCGCCACGGCGGACCTCGGCGGCGGCCTCGGGCTGGTCTACGATCCCGCCGCTCCGCCGCCGCCCACGCCCGCCGACTATGGCGCGATGGTCGCCCGGGTGACCCGCGGATGGGAGACTCGGTTGATCTTCGAGCCCGGCCGGCTCCTCGTCGGCGACGCCGGGGTGCTTCTGACGACGGTGATCCGGGTGAAGCCCGGGCCGGCACTGCCGTTCGTGATCGTCGACGCGGCGATGAACGATTTGATGCGGCCGACCCTCTACGACGCCTGGCACGCGGCCGAGGCGGTGGTGCCGGACGGCGAGCAGATGGTCGCCGACCTTGTCGGTCCGATCTGCGAGACGGGGGACACGTTCGCCCGGTCGCGCCGGATCGATCGGGTCGGCGCGGGCGAGCTGATGATCCTGCGCACCGCGGGCGCCTATGCCGCGACCATGGGCGGCACCTATAATTCGCGCCCGCTCAGTCCCGAGGTGCTGGTCAGCGGCCGCGAATGGTCGGTGGTGCGCGGCCGGCAGCCGGTCGAGGAACTGTACGACTACCGCCTGCCGCCTTGGCTCCCGGGCTGAGAAGCGCTGGGCAGCGGGCTGGAAAAATGGTCGGGGAGAGAGGATTCGAACCTCCGGCCCCTGCCTCCCGAAGACAGTGCTCTACCAGGCTGAGCTACTCCCCGACCGGATCCGGCTCGAAGGCCGCCCGGGAGACAGGCCGCGCTCAATAAGGGAGGCGCCGCGGGAGCGCAAGCGGCTCGTCTAGCGGCGGAGGGCGGCGATCATCTCGGCGATCGAGGTGAACTTCTCGCGCGGGCTGCCTTCGCGGGCGCGGCCGGTCTCGGCGGCCTCGATCAACTGCCAGTCGCGGAACGCCACCGGCTCGACCCCCCGGACGTGGAGCAAGGTGTCGAGGCCCGCCCCGCCCGGCCGGCCGCCGCCGTCCGGGGCGAAGGCGGCGAAGATCCTCTCGGCGACCTCGAAGCCGTCGGGGCGGTTGGTGCCGATCGTGCCGGTCGGCCCGCGCCGCGCCCAGCCGACGCAATAGAGGCCGTCCGCGATCATTCCGTCATGATTGGCGAATCGGCCGCGGCCATGCTCGTAGGGGACGCCCTCGATCGGCGGCGTCTGATAGCCGATGCAGCTCACCACCAGCCCGCATTCGACCGCATAGGTCTCGCCGGTGCCGACCGACCTCAGATCGTCGGTCAGCTCGGTGCGCTCGACGATCAGCCGCTCGACCCGCCCCTCGCCCTCTATCCGGACCGGCATGGCGAAGAAGTCGAAGTCGATACTTTTGGGCCTGTCCCTCGGGAGCGAAGCGAAGTCGCGCAAATGGGTGACGGACTTGCGCATCCCCGGCTCGAGCAGGGCGTCCTCCTCGACCGGCGGGAAGTCGGCGAGGTCGACGCACGGGACGGCGGCCTCGAGACGGCCCAATTCGCCCAGCTCCTTGGGGGTCATGGCGATCTGGTGCGGGCCGCGGCGGCCGAGCAGGCGGATGTTGCGGACCGCGCTCGCCTCGAGGGCGTCGAGGGCCCGGCCGACGATGTCGGAGCCGGCGAATTCGGCGCGGGTCTTGGCGAGGATGCGGGCGACGTCGAGGGCGACGTTGCCGTTGCCGATCACCGCCGCGCCCGCCGCATCGAGCGGGGGGTCGAGGCCGGCGAAATCGGGATGGCCGTTATACCAGCCGACGAAGGCCGCCGAGCCGACCACGCCGGGCAGGTCGCTTCCCGGAATGTCGAGCGGCCGGTCGTGCGGCGCGCCGGTGGCGAGGACGACGGCGTCGTACAAGGAGCCCAGCTCGGCGATGGCGACGTCGGGGCCGATGCAGACGTTGCCGACGAAGCGCACGTTCGGCGACAGCGCCACTTTCTCGTAGCGCTTGTAGACCGCCTTGATCGACTGGTGATCCGGAGCGACTCCGGAGCGGATCAGCCCGTAGGGGACGGGCAGCCGGTCGATCATGTCGATCGCCACCTGATCGCCATAGAGCTTCTGCAACGCCTCGGCGGTGTAATAGCCGGCCGGGCCGGAGCCGACGATCGCCACATGCCGCATCAATCTGCCTCCCAGCCCGAGCGACGCGATGCTAGCGGCCTGCCGACCAGAGGCAAGCTTCGTCATCGCCGGTTCAGCCGCGCGATGGCAGGATCGTCCCCATGAGCCTCTTTTTAGCCCTGCTCGCCGCCGCGGCGCCCGCCGTCCCGCCCCGTGACGAGGCCAGCATTCCCTTCGTCTCCCAGCCGCGCTCGATCCGAAGCTTCAACGCGCCGAGCGACGACCTTCTCTACCTCCAGGACCGCCAGGGCCGCTGGTACCGGGCCGAGATAGGCGGGCCGTGCATCGGCCTCTCCTGGGCGAACGCGATCGGCTACGACACGCGCGGCAGCCTCAGCCTCGCCCGCGGCGCCTCGATCCTGGTCGAGGGGCAGCGCTGCATGATCGTCTCGCTGACCCGAAGCGAGGCGCCGCCGAGGCGGCACCGCGGGAAGGCGAAGGGCGCCTAAACCCCTCTCGCGCTTTTCGCGGGAGAGGAGGGGCCCAAGCCGAAGGCTTGGGAGGTGAGGGTCTTGCTGAGTCCGTGCCAAAGACCCTCACCTCCCACTCGCTAGGCGGGCGGGCCCCTCCTCTCCGGTGAAGGACGGGAGAGGGGTTTTTCAGGCTAGCCCTTGCTCTTGTCCTCGAGCATTGCCGCGCCCTGCTTGCGGATCAGCGGCTCGATCATGCTGCCGAAGAAAGCGAGCGCCGGCGGCAGGGTCACCTTGAGCCGGACGATCGTCTCCTGGATGTCGATCTCGGCGGCGACCTGCTGGCCCATGGCGCCGATGTCGAGGTCGAGCCGGTTGCCGGTCCAGCGCGAGCTCACCTGCGCGCCGCCCGGTATATGGTCGGTCAGCTTGCCGAGGTTGCGCTCGATCCGGCGCCGCGCCTCCTCGGCGCCGAGTTGGTGCGGGAGGTCGACGGTCATCGGATTGCTCATGGCAGCGCCCTTAGCGGCTCGCGGCGGCCTCCTCCAAGGCTTTTCCGCCTGTGGTGCGGCGAGCACAGTGGTGGCGGGATTTTTGCGTTGCAGCAGAAAACCCTTCCCTGCCGCGGCGATTGACATAAGCTGATCGGGTTTCGCAGCCCGCGGGCTGCCAGGATGGGGGATTTCAAATGGTTCGCATGACGCGGGTCGCTCTGCTGACGTCGCTTTCCTCGCTCGCCTTCGCCGCGAGCCCGGCCTTTGCCCAGGCCGACCCCGCCACCCCCAACACGGCCGAGCCGACCGCGGGCAATGACGAGACGATCGTCATCACCGGCACCCGCCGCACCGACCGCACCGTCGCCGACAGCCCGGTCCCGGTCGACGTCATCGGCGCCGACCAGATCGAAAACACCGGACAGACCGAGACCGCCAAGATCCTCAACCAGCTGGTGCCCTCGTTCAACTTCCCGCAGCCGTCGATCGCCGACGGGACCGACGTGCTGAGGCCGGCGACGCTGCGGGGGCTCAGCCCGGACCAGACGCTGGTCCTGGTCAACGGCAAGCGCCGCCACGTCTCGGCGCTGCTCAACATCAACGGTACGATCGGACGTGGCGCTGCGGCCGTCGACATTAACCTGATCCCCGGAATCGCCATCAGCCGGGTGGAAGTTCTCCGCGACGGAGCTGCGGCGCAATATGGCTCTGACGCGATCGCGGGCGTCATCAATATCCAGCTCAAGAATGCGCACAACGGCGGCCGCGCGAGCGTCACCTGGGGCGAATATCTGACGACCGAGAGTGATGTGCTAAAGGTTACCGGTC
>JAXDPG010000225.1:0-6961 GCA_034668485.1 Sphingomonadales bacterium | reverse complement strand
GGACTTCAAGGCTCCGCCGCGCCGGCGGCCGACCTTGTGATCCTTGTCGATACCTCGATCTGGGCGGACCATGTGGTCCGTCCAGTCGCCGAGCTGCAGCAACTGTTGATCGACCAACAAGTTCTCGTGCATCCGTTCGTCATCGGTGAGCTGGCGCTTGGCAACCTGCGCAACTGGCAGAAGACGGTCGCAATGCTGAACGCGCTTCCCAGCGCTCAGGTCGCGTCGCATGTGGATTTGCTGGCCTTCATCCCTGCGGCAAACCTCTCCGGGAGTGGGGTGGGATTTGTGGATGCCCATCTCCTTGCAGCCTGTCGCCTAACGCGTGCGACGAGGCTCTGGACCCGCGACAAGCGGCTCGCCTCGAAAGCTCGTGAACTGGGAGTCGAGTGGGCGCCGGCTTAACACTAGCCGCCGACAAATCATTGCATGATCGGCCCGGCATTGCCGCGGCTCTTGTCGCGGATGGCTCGGAATTCGTCGCCAGGATTCCAGTTGGGCCAGTCCATCGAATCGGCAAGCTCACGGCCGATCCGGTAGAAGGTGCGCAGCTCGTGGAGCGCGCCGGACCAGTCCCAGGCGGGATCATATTCGTCGCTCGGCTGGTGGTAGCGGTGGGCGCGATAGTCGGCGGCGGCGGCGGCGCCCGCGGCCGGGCCTCCCTTCACCAGATCCTCGCCCAGCTTCGGGTAGAGCATCGGTACTCCGACCTTGGCCAGGCTGAAATGGTCGGAGCGGTAATAATAGCCGGCCTGCGGAGCCGGCTCTTGCTTGAGGGCGAGCCGCTCGGCGTCGGCGGCGCGCTTGAGATAGGCGCTGAGCTGCGATTTGCCGCCGCCGATCTCGACCATGTCGCGAGCGTCTCCGGCGAGGCTGAGGCTGTCCATGTTGATCCCGCCCGCCGTCTGCGCCGCGGGGAAGATCGGGTGCTCGGCATAATATTTCGAGCCGAGCAGGCCCGATTCCTCGCCGGTGACGGCGACGAAGACGATCGACCGCTCCGCATTGCCGCGCCTGGCATGCGCTTCGGCGAGCGCGATCAGGCCGGCGACGCCGCTCGCATTGTCGACCGCGCCGTTGCAGATGTCGTCGCCCGTCGCATCGGCGTCGCAGCGGCCGAGATGGTCCCAATGGGCGGTGTAGATCACATATTCGTTCGGCCGCCTGGCACCCGGCAGCACTCCGACCACGTTGCGCGAGGCCTGGCGCCGGATCTCGTTCCTGAGGCTTATGGAGGCGCGGGTGCGGAGCGGCACCGCCCTGAAGCCCGGGCGTTTCGCGGCGTCGGCGAGCGCGGCGAGGTCCTGCCCGGAAGCCGCGAACAGGCGCTGCGCCGCCGGCTGGGTCAGCCAGCCGATCACCTTCGACTGGTCCATATGGTTGCCGGGTTCGTCGAGATTATATTGCGGCCCGGTCCAGGAGGACTGGACGACGTTCCAGCCATAAGCGGCCGGGGCGGTGTCGTGGACGATCAGGGCACCGGCGGCGCCCTGCCGGGCCGCTTCCTCATATTTGTAGGTCCAGCGGCCGTAATAGGTCATCGCCTTGCCGTTGAACGGCCCTTCCAGGTCCTCGTCCTGCCAGTCGGGATCGTTGACCAGGATGACCACCGTCTTGCCGTGCACGTCGGCCCCGGCATAGTCGTTCCAGCCCTTTTCCGGAGCGTTGATGCCGTAGCCGACGAAGACCATCTCGCTGTCCTTCAGCTCGACCTTCGGAGTCACCTGATAGGTGTTGGCGACGAAATCGGTCCGCCAGGCGAAGCTGAGCGGCTGCGATCCGCCGCTGATCGTGAGCGGCGACGGCGTCGAGCCGATCTCGACCATCGGCACCTCCTGGTACCAGCTGCCGTGATTGCCCGGCTGAAGGCCCGCCTGCTGGAAGCGCCTGGCGATATAGGCGACGGCCTTGTCCTCGCCCTTCGTGGTCGGCGCACGGCCCTCATATTCGTCGGACGAGAGGATCTGCGTAGCGGTGGTCAGAGTGGCCAGCGAGAGGGCCGGAGCGTCGGCGCCGTCAGCGCTTCGTTCGCGGCCTGTGGCGCAGGCGGCGAGCAGCACGGCGGCGGCGGCGGGAACGGCAAGGGATCGAAGCGGCACCGGACATCCTCCTCTCGGCCCCGCCCCGGGTGGGCCATGCCAGCAAGACCCCGGCCGTGCAACCTTGCGCCGTGGCCCGGGGCCTGCCATCCTGCGCCGCATCTTGGGATCGGGGCCCAAGTGACTGGGGGAATTCATGTTTCGGATATTCGCACTCGTGCCGATCGCGCTGCTCGTGCTCGTCGGCGCGGGAGCGCCGGCCGACCCGCCGGCGGCGTTCGGAGTCCGCGAGCGCGTGCTCGACATCTCGATGTCGCCGGGCGGCACGAAGATCGCCTTCATCACGCCTGGGCCCGGCCAGTCGACCGTCCTCTACACGGTCGACGCCGCGGGCGGCACGGCGCCGCTGCGGGCGGCCGCCGCCGACGGCAGGCCGGAGCGCCTCACCGAATGCGGCTGGGTCTCGGAGCAGCGGCTGATCTGCACGATCTACTTCGTCATCGAGAATATCGTCCCCAACCAGCCGGTGGACGGCACCCGGCTCGTCGCGCTCAACGCCGACGGCAGCGGCGCCAAGTTGCTCAGCCGCAAGACCGGCGCCAACGATCTCTATCTGGCGACGGGGGGCGGCGAGGTGATCGACTGGCTCCCGGGCAGCGACGGCGATGTCCTGATGGGCCGCGACTATGTGCCGGAATCGCGCATCGGCTCCCATCTGGAGCAGAAGCGCAAAGGCTACGGAGTCGACCGGATCGACACGGTTTCGCTCGTCACCAAGATCGTCGAGCAGCCGAACGATCATGCCGGGGACTATATCAGCGACGGCCGCGGCAACATCCGCATCATGGCGACCTACGACATCGCCGGCGCCACCGGCTATGAGAGCGGCAAGGTCAATTATTTCTATCGGACCAAGGCCTCGCGGGACTGGAAGGCCCTCTCCAACTACGATGTGAGCACGTTCGAAGGCTTGCGCCCGGTCGCCGTCGATCCCGATCTCGACGTCGCCTACGGCTTCCGTCGGGACCAGACCGGCCGCCAGGTCCTCGTCAGCGTCGCGCTCGACGGCTCGAAGCGGGAAACGGTCGTCTTCGCCCATCCGCAGGTCGACGTCGATTCGACGCTGCGCATCGGCCGGGCCCGGCGTGTCGTCGGAGCGACCTTCGCGACCGACCGGCGCGAGGCGGTCTTCTTCGACAAGGAGCTGGCCGCGCTCGGCCGGTCGCTGTCTAAGGCTCTTCCGGGGACGCCGCTGATCCGCTTCCTCGATTCCAGCCAGGACGAGAGCAGGCTGCTGCTCCAGGCGGGCAGCGACACCGATCCCGGCCGCTATTACGTCTTCGACAAGAAGACCAAGACTCTGAACGAGATCATGCTCGCAAGGCCCGAGCTGGAGAACGTCCAGCTCGCGGCCATGAAGCCGATCACCTACAAGGCCGCCGACGGCACCGAGGTGCCGGCCTATCTGACCCTGCCCCCGGGGAGCAGCGGCAAGGGCTTGCCGGCCATCGTCATGCCCCATGGCGGGCCCAGCGCCCGCGACGAATGGGGCTTCGACTGGCTCGCCCAATATTTCGCGAGCCGCGGCTATGCGGTCCTCCAGCCCAATTATCGGGGCTCGGCGGGCTATGGCGACTCGTGGTACCAGAAGAACGGCTTCCAGTCGTGGCGGTCGGCGATCGGCGACGTCAATGACGCCGGCCGCTGGCTGGTCGGCCAGGGCATCGCCGACCCCAACAAGCTCGCCATCTTCGGCTGGTCCTATGGCGGCTATGCGGCGCTTCAGGCGAACGTGCTCGATCCGAACCTGTACAAGGCCGCCGTCGCGGTCGCGCCGGTCACCGATCTCGCCACCATGATCCAGGATTCGATCTACTGGTCGAACCACCGGATCGTGCGCAACTTCATCGGCACCGGTCCGCACCTGCGCGAAGGCTCGCCGGCGCAAAATGCCGGCAAGATCGTCGCTCCGGTCCTGCTCTTCCACGGCGACCGCGACATGAACGTCGGCATCCGGCAATCGCGGATCATGGCCGACCGGCTGAAGGACGCCGGCCACCCCGCCGAGCTCGTCGTCTATCCGAACCTCGACCATTATCTCGAGGACGGCGCGGCCCGCACCGACATGCTGCGCCGGACCGACGCCTTTCTCCGTCAGGCGCTGAAGCTGTAACGAAAAAGGGCGGCTCCCGGGGGAGCCGCCCTGTATCCGTCGCTGGCCGACGGGCCGGCGTCTAGCGCGAGTAGAACTCGACGACCAGGTTCGGCTCCATCCGGACCGGATAGGGGACTTCGTCCAGCGTCGGCACTCGGGTGAAGGTCGCCTTGGCGGTGCCGTCGGGAGCGACATATTCGGGAATGTCGCGCTCGGCGAGGCCCTGCGCCTCCATCACCAGCGCCATTTCCTGCGCCTTGGAGCCGAGCGTGATCTCGTCGCCGACATTGACCCGCCGCGAGGCGATGTTGCACTTCGTGCCGTTGACCCGGATGTGGCCGTGGCTGACCAGCTGGCGAGCGGCCCAGATCGTCGGAGCGAATTTGGCGCGGTAGACGACCATGTCGAGCCGGCGCTCGAGGAGGCCGATCAAATTCTGGCCGGTGTCGCCCTTCATCCGCGCGGCCTCGGTATAGGTGCGCTTGAACTGCTTCTCGGTGACGTCGCCGTAATAGCCCTTCAGCTTCTGCTTGGCGCGAAGCTGGATGCCGAAGTCCGACATCTTGCCCTTGCGGCGCTGGCCATGCTGTCCGGGGCCGTATTCGCGGCGGTTGACCGGGCTCTTGGGCCGTCCGAAGACGTTCTCGCCCATCCGGCGGTCGAGTTTGTACTTGGCGCTGCTGCGCTTGCTCATCTCAGGTCCAATCTGCTGTTGTCGTACGTCCCGGAACCGCACCGCCCAGCCTGCTGCTGGACGCGGCCACCGCTTCACCGGGGTGCGGGGCCAATTGCGAAGCGCCGCACATGGCGTCGCCGGCCGGCAAAGTCAACCGGAGGCGTCGTCAATCGAGGGTCGCTCGGGCTCCCGAGCGCAAAGGCCTAGTCGGACTGCGGCTCGTTCCGCCGGGTCTGGGCCTGGTTGAGATCGGAGCGCATGATGCGCTTCTGCTCGGCCCATTGCTCGCGGGTCATGCAGACTCGCTTCTTGGAGAGACGCGAGCCGGTCTCCTTGATCGGACGGCACACCATCTGCGTATTGCGCTTGGCATCCGCGCCGTTGCCGCCGCTGTCGGCGAGTACTCCGGTTGGCGCCAGCAGCGCCGCAATCAAAATCAGCTTCCTCATCGCAATCCCCATCGAATCCGCGGCAAAATCCCCGCTGGCGGCGCCGAAGTCAAGCTCGACACCTCGTGCCGCCGCGCTAAAGCAGGACTGATGAACCCGAACCGAACGGCTCCCGAGGCTTGCCGGACGATGGCCGAAGTCCGCCACGGCGTCGACCGGCTGGACGAGGAGATCGTCCGGCTGATCGGCCAGCGCTTCCGCTACATGGACGCCGCCGCGCGGATCAAGCCGGTGCGCGAGGCGGTGCGCGACGAGGGGCGCAAGGCGCAGGTGCTGGCCAATGTCGCCCGGCTCGCCGGAGAGCATAGCGTGCCCGAAACGGTCGCGGCCGAGCTTTACGAACGGCTGGTCGAAGCCTCGATCGGCTACGAGCTGGGCCGCTTCGATGCTCTGAGGAACGGCGGCGAGACGCCGGGAAAATAAGCAAAAGCCGTTAACCGCCGCGTGGCCGGGGCTCGACCAGCGCCCGGATGATGCCGCGCAGCGCCTGCACCTCGCGATTCGACCATCCGGCTTTGGTGAGGATGGTGCGGATCGTGTTGCGGGTCGCCGGAGTGCGGTCGGGCGGGTGGAAATAGCCGGCGGCCTCGAGCGCTTGGTCGAGCTGGCCGATCAGGCCCTCGAGCTGGTCGTGGGTGGCCCTGGGCTCCGCCGGATCGCCTTCCGTCGGCACCGCGAGCGCCTCGTGCTTCGACCATTCGTAGGCGACGAGGATCACCGCCTGGGCGAGGTTCAACGAGGTGAAATCCGGGTTGACCGGGACCGTGACGATCTTGCCCGCGACGGCCACTTCATCCGTCTCCAGCCCCGACCGCTCGGCACCGAACAGGATCGCCGAGGGCTCCGGCCGGGACCGGATCTCCCGCGCCGCCGCTTCCGGGCCGACCACCGGCAGGACCAGGCCGCGTTTCCGGACGGTGGTGGCGTAGACATTCGAGCAGTCGGCGACGGCCTCGGCGACCGTATCGAACACCCGGGCTCGCTCGAGGACAATGTCAGCCCCCGAGGCCGCGGGGCCGGCGGAGGGGTTGGGCCACCCGTCGCGCGGCGCCACCAGCCGCAGATCGGTCAGCCCGAACTTGAGCATCGCCCGGGCCGCCTTGCCGATATTCTCGCCGAGCTGCGGGCGGACGAGGACGATGGCGGGAGCTGCGCTCACGCGCCGCCCGCTTCGCCCACCGATCCCGCGAATTCCTCGAAATCCTTCGCCTCGCGGAAGTCCTTGTAGACGCTGGCGAAGCGGATGTAGGCGACCGGATCGAGCGCTTTGAGGCCGTCCATCACCATCTGGCCGATTCGGGCGGAGGGGATTTCGCTCTCCCCGAGCGTCTCCACCTGGCGCTGGATCGAGGAAACCAGGCGTTCGATCCGCTCGGCCGGAACCGGCCGCTTGCGACAGGCGATGGCGATCGAGCGCTCCAGTTTCGAGCGGTCGAACGCCTCGCGCCGCTGCGCCGATTTCACCACCACCAAGTCGCGCAGCTGCACCCGCTCGAAGGTGGTGAAGCGAGCGCCGCAATCCTCGCACTGCCGGCGGCGGCGGATCGCGGCGCCGTCCTCGGCCGGGCGGCTGTCCTTTACCTGGCTGTTCTCATGGGAGCAGAACGGGCAGCGCAACTAGAGATCCTGGTAGATGGGGAAG
>JAXDPG010000224.1:0-4815 GCA_034668485.1 Sphingomonadales bacterium | reverse complement strand
CTTTTTCAGCCTGCGGTCGACGGTCTCGCCGAACAGCGCCTCCTCTCCCTTCGGCAGGACGAGGCGGACCACATCGCCCTCCCGCTCCAGCCGGCTGCGCTCCAGGCTCGCCGCGAGCCCGCCGCTCAGCCGCTGGCCGAGGCGCATGGCGAGGCCCCAGCGCGATGCGCAGTCCAGCTCCTCGCGCTTGCAGAGCCCGGCGATCCTCTTGTCGGGAAAGTCGCGGCCGCCGCCGAAATTCGAGAAGAGGGCTTGGGCGACCATCACCCGGCCGCAGACGTCGATTCCGACCCAATTGCCGTGCAGCGCCATCTCGACGCCGCGCTCGGCGCGGAAATCGGGATGGGCCTGCCAGGCGACGTCGGCGAGCAGGCAGGCGGCGAGGCGCAGGCGGGCCATGGCGGGCGAATCGGCGAAAATGGGGGCGATCCAGCGGTCGAGCAGATCGCCATGCTCGCCAAAGCGGCTGAGGCCCCGGCCGGCGTCGCGGGCGGCCTCGATCAGCGGGTCCTTGGCTTGCTCCGCGGGGGGAAGTTCGTGGAACAGCAAGCCTTCCCGGATGCCGAAGCTGGAGACGATCAGCTCGCTCGGCTTCAGCGCGTCGACGAGGACCGACAGGATGAGCTTGGCGTTCGGCAATGTCGGGATGCGCGAGGCGGTCAGCATCGGCATGCTCTTGGGATCGGAGTCCTTCAGCAAGGCGATCAGTTTCCTGAGCTCCGCCGGCCGCTCCGGCGGCATCCGGTAATGGTGGGTGATCGGAAGCGGATAATCGCGGGTGATGATGTCGAGCCGCGCCAGCGCGCGCCAGGACCCGCCGACCATGTAGAAAGGGCGGCCCCGGCCGCGGCCGGCGAGGCCCGATTCCTCGAGCGCGGAGGCCAGCCGGCGGCGCAGCTTCCGCTCGGCGGCGGCGTCGGCGTCGCCGATGCGAAGCACTCCGAAAGGCAGCGACAGGCTGGCATGGACGGTGCCGCCGCTCACCTCGGCGAGCTCGAGGCTGCCGCCGCCGAGATCGCCCACCAGGCCGTCGGCGTCCGGAAAGCCGGACAGGATCCCCTCCCCCGCCAGCCGGCCCTCCATCTCGCCGGAAATGACCTGAGGGTCGAGCCCCAGCGCCCGGATATCGTCGAGGAAGGCATCGCCGTTGCTCGCGTCGCGCACCGCCGCCGTGGCGAGGATTCGAAGGTCGCTCACCTCCATCTGGTCGAGCAGCAAGCGGAAGCGGCGCAAGGCGGCGAGGGCGCGCCGCCGCGGCTCCTCGCCGAGCCTGCCGGTCTCGCCGAGCCCCTGGCCGAGGCCCGCGAGCACTTTCTCGTTGAAGATGATCGACGGCGCCCGCGGCGCGCCCGAATAGACGACCAGGCGGACCGAGTTGGAGCCGATGTCGACGATCCCGACCGGCTCCGCATGGAGCAACGCCCCGGCCCTCACGGCCCGCGCCGGAAGCGCAGCTTGGGAACCGAGCCGCTGTTCCTGAGCGCCGCGCCGCGGCCGGAGAGCGACGGATTGGTCATGAAATAATGGTGGAGGTTGAACGGCCGGTCGCCGTCCGGCGTCAGCCGTTCGTAGCTGCCGTCGGCGTGAAGGCGCCAGCTCTGCTCGTTGTCGATCAGATTGGCCACCATGACCTGGTCGAGCACCTGGGCGTGGACGGTCGGATTCTCGATCGGCAGCATATATTCGACGCGGCGGTCGAAATTGCGGGGCATCCAGTCGGCCGAGCTGATGTAGACCCGCGCCTCCCGGTTGGGCAGCTCGGCGCCGTTGCCGAAGCACCAGATGCGGCTGTGCTCCAGGAAGCGGCCGACGATCGACTTGACCCTGATGGTTTCCGAAAGCCCCGCCACGCCCGGCCGAAGGCAGCAGATGCCGCGGATGACGAGATCGATCTGCACCCCGGCGGCGCTCGCCTCGTAGAGCTTGTCGATGATCGCCTGGTCGACGAGCGCGTTCAGCTTGGCCCAGATCACTCCGGGATCGCCGGCGCGGGCATAGGCGATCTCGCCGTCGATCAAAGCGAGCAGCTGGTCGCGCAGCTGATGGGGCGACATCGACAGAAGCTCGAGGCCGCGCGGCTCGACATAGCCGGTGATGTAGTTGAACAGCTGAGCGACGTCGCGGCCGACGCGCGGGTCGGCGGTGAAGAAGCTGAGGTCGGTGTAGAGCCGCGCGGTCACCGGATGGTAATTGCCCGTGCCGAGATGGCAGTAGGTGCGGTAGCCGCCGCCCTCGCGGCGCACGACCATCGACACCTTGGCGTGCGTCTTCCACTCGACGAAGCCGTAGACGACCTGGACTCCGGCGCGCTCGAGCGCGGAGGCCCAGAGCAGGTTCTGCTCCTCCTCGAACCGGGCCTTCAATTCGACGACGGCGGTGACCGACTTGCCGGCATCGGCGGCGTCGATCAGGGCGCGGATGATCGCCGACTGCTTGCCGGCGCGGTAGAGGGTCTGCTTGATCGCGACGACGTCGGGGTCGGCGGCCGCCTGCTTGACGAACTCGACCACCACCTCGAAGCTTTCATAGGGGTGGTGGACGACGATGTCCTTCGACTGGATGGCAGCGAAGCAGTCGCCGCCATGCTCGCGGATCCGCTCCGGGAAGCGCGGCGCGAACGGCGCGAACTTGAGGTCCGGCCGGTCCTCCTCGTAGAGTGCGTCCAGATCGGCGGTGCCGAGGAAGCCGGTCGATTCGGTGACGATCGCGTCGGCCGCCCCGACCCCCTCGCGCACCAAAGTCATCAACTCCTCGGGCATCCCCGCTTCCAGCTTCAGCCGGACGACCCGGCCGCGGCGGCGGCGCTTCACCGCGTTGCGGAAGTAGCGGACGAGGTCCTCGGCCTCCTCCTCGATCTCGATGTCGCTGTCGCGGATGATCCGGAAGGCGCCGCCGCCGATCAGGTCGTAGCCCGGGAAGAGCCCGGCGATGTTGCGGCGGATGAGCGTCTCGACCGCGATGTAGCGCGCTTCCGGACCCGGCAGGCGGATGAAGCGGGGCAGAGTCGCGGGCACCATCAGCAATTCGCGGATCGGCTCGCCGCTGGACTGCCGTCGCAGGTCGAAAATCAACGAAAAGCCGCGATTGGGAATGAACGGGAACGGGTGCGCGGGGTCGATCGCCTGCGGCGTCAGCACCGGGAAGATCTGCTCGCGGAAATGGCCTTCGAGCCATTCCGCCGATTCGCGGTCAAGGGCGCCGCTGCCGATCACGGCGACCCCGGCTTCGGCGAGGGCCCGCCGCAGTTCGGACCAGACGCTCTGCTGGCTCTCGGTCAGCCGGTCGGCCTCTTCCGTCAGGGCGGCGAGCTGCTGGGCCGGGGTGAGGCCGTCCATCGACGTCTCCTCGACTCCGAGCAGGCGGTGCGCCTTCAGGCCGGCCACCCGGACCATGAAGAATTCGTCGAGATTGTTGCCGGAGATGGAAAGGAAGCGAAGCCGCTCGAGCAGGGGATGGGCGGGGTTGGAGGCCTCCTCGAGAACACGGCGGTTGAAGGCGAGCCAGCTCAGCTCGCGGTTGAAATAAAGGTCGCGAGGCGCGCCGGGCGGCGACTCGGGGGCCGGTTGTGACGCGATCGTTTCCATCAGCCTTGGCTTCTCGCCCTCTTGATCATGCCGCTTTCGGACAGCGCCCGACGCGCCATTGCCACGGTCATGCGGCGGTGATGCGACAGAAGCGTACGATCGAGTGCGGCCACGGCCTGCTGAACGGCCAGATAGGAACGTTCGATCCGGGGCACGATATAGGCCGGCACCTCGGGCGGGACCGCGACTCCGCGGTCCCCCAGCAGCTTGACGATGAGATCGCCGATCAGTCGGTCGTCGGGCTCGCCGAGGGCGATATGCGGGGTGGCGGAGAGGCGCGAGCGCAAGTCGGGAAGCTCCACCGCCCAGATCGGGGGCGGCGAGTCGGCGACGATCAGAAGCGGCCGCCGCGACAGCTGGGCCTCGTTCCAGGCGTGGAAGATCGCCTCCTCGTCATGATCTTCGGCATTGTCGAACAGCCGCCCACCGGTCTTGCGGACGAACAGCCGCCCGAGCAGGCTTCGGCCCGACTTGCGCGGGCCGGTGACGAGCGTGGCCATGACCGGCCATACCGACCAGCGCTTCAGATGGTCGAAGGCGGCGCGGTTGGAGTCGGAAATGAGGAAATCCTCATCGCGGTCCGCCACCGGCCAGTCGAGCGGCAGCGCAATCTGCGGCACGTCAGTCGCCGCCCCGCGACAGGCGCAAAGTGTTCCCGGAGGCCGATGCGCGCCAGCCCTGCGCCTCGAGCGCCGAGGCCAGCGCCGCCGCCTCGCCCATATAGCTGACCCGCATCGTTGACGTGCCGCCGAGCGAGGGGCTGGTGGTGAAGGCGGAAGTGACGCCCGGGACCCGGCTCACCGCCAGCTCGGCGCGGCCGATCGCGGCCTGGTCCGGGGTTTCGACCTCGATCCTGAGGATGGTGACCGCGCCGACCGGCGAGGGTCCGGTCGCGAGCGGCAGCACCGGCGTCTCCTCGGCCTGAGTCTCGTCAATCTCCTCGACGAGCGGCGGCTCGGGAACGATCAGCGACGGGTCCGGCCGCAGCTGGCCGGCGGCCAGCGCCCGGGCATAGATCAAATCGAGGCCGCGCACCCCCTCGTCCAGCAGCCGCGCCATCGAAGCGCTGTTCTCCGCCCGCAAGGTGAACTGGCCGAGGACGCGGTCGTCCGGTCCGTAGCGGGCGGTGAAGGTGGCGACCGCGGGGCCGCCGGGGAAGTAGCGCTTCAGATGGACTTCCGGCGAGACGACGTCGGCGGCGCCATATTGGTCGAGCAGCATCCGCCACCAG
>JAXDPG010000223.1:0-3903 GCA_034668485.1 Sphingomonadales bacterium | reverse complement strand
ATGCGATGCCCCTCGCTCTGATGCTCGCGGCCCTGCTTTCGCCGGCGCCGCCGGCCGCGGCGGTGCGGACGCCCCCGCTCCGCCCGGTCGACCGAAGCCTGAGCGACAACGACCGCCTGAGGGAGTTGGATATCGCCGTGGGCAGGGCCTATGCGAAAGGCGAGATAGACGGTCCGGCGGCCCGCGAATTCCGCCTCGGAATCGCCCGGATACGGCGCCAGATGATCCTGATGGGGATGCAGGTCGGCTATCGCCAGCGCGTCCGGCTTCGGGAGCGGATCGACCGCCTCTATGCGCGTCTGGCCGATCGCCGCGGCGCGAGGGCGGCGGATATTCGTTCAGAAAAGTGAGGGTTTAGCTGAACGACTGCTGTCGACTCCGTTCAGGCCGGCCACAGTCGCCGGGTCTTAGAAGGTCGCTACCAAGTAAGGAGTGAACCCCATGCGTAAGATCCTCATTTCCGCCCTGATGCTCTCCACCGTCGTCGCCGTCGCGCCGGCTGCGGCCCAATATGGCGGCCATCGCGGCAATCAGGTCGAATGGAATCGCGGCGGCCCGTCGCGCCAGGCGATCAACGAGCTGCTCCGCGACCTTCAGCGGGCCGAGAACGGCATCCAGCGTTCGGTCCAGCGCCGGATTATCTCGCAGCGCGAGGCCTTCGGTCTTCGCCGCGAGGCGAACCAGATCGAGCGCCGGCTCAACCTGGCCGGCCGCAACGGCATCAGCGGCCGCGAATTCGCGTCGCTGCGGGTCCAGGTCAACCGGCTCGAGCAGCGCCTGCGCGTCGAGCGCAACGACCGCGACGGCCGCCGTTACTAAGGCGGCGAGACGGGCGGGCGCCGCGAATTGACGCGGCGCCCGCTCCCTCTCTAGAGGCAGGAGGGCGACCCTTTATCGGGGTCGCCCTTTTGCTTTCACAGCTTGCGGAGCCCGTCATGGCCATCACGCCCCTCATGCCCGTCTATCCGCGCTCGCCGGTGCGGCCCGTGCGCGGCGAAGGGGTCTATCTCTATGGCGAGGGCGGCGAGAAATATCTCGATTTCGCGAGCGGCATCGCCGTCAACCTGCTCGGCCACAGCCACCCGCATCTGACCAGGGCGATCCAGGAGCAGGCGGCGACCCTCATCCACGTCTCCAACCTCTACGGCTCGCCGCAGGGCGAGGCGTTCGCGCAGCGACTCATCGACCTGACCTTCGCCGACACTGTCTTCTTCACCAATTCGGGCGCGGAAGCGGTCGAGTGCTCGATCAAGACGGCCCGTCGCTACCACCATCATCACGGCCGGCCCGAGAAGCACGACCTCATCACCTTCCGCAATGCCTTTCACGGCCGGACGATGGCGACGATCAGCGCCACCGACCAGCCCAAGCTTCGCGACGGCTTCGCGCCCTTGCTGCCCGGCTTCACCGTCGTCGATTTCGACGATCTCGAGGCCGCGGAGGCGGCAGTGGACGAGAATAGTGCGGGTTTCCTCGTCGAGCCGATCCAGGGCGAAGGCGGCATCCGCCCGGCGAGCGCCGAGTTCATGCGCGGCCTCCGCCGGATCTGCGACGAGAAGGACCTGATGCTGGTCCTCGATGAGGTCCAGTGCGGGGTCGCCCGCACCGGCAGGCTTTACGCCTACGAGCATTACGGCATCGAGCCCGACATCCTCGCCTCCGCCAAGGGCATAGGCGGCGGCTTTCCGATGGGCGCCTGCCTCGCCACCGAGAAAGCGGCGGCCGGCATGGTCGTCGGCACCCACGGCTCCACCTACGGCGGCGGTCCGCTGGCCATGGCCGCCGGGCAGGCGGTGTTCGACATCGTCGCCGAACCCGAATTCCTCGATCGGGTCGCCCGGATGGGTGAGCGCCTGCGCGGCGCCCTGGACCAGATGATCCCCAATCACGACCATCTGTTCGAGAGCGTGCGCGGCCTCGGCCTGATGCTCGGGGTCAAGATGAAGACCGACAGCCGCGCCTTCGTCGGCCATCTGCGCGAGCACGGCCTGCTGACCGTCGCGGCCGGCGACAACGTCATGCGCGTGCTGCCGCCGCTGATCGTCGAGGAGGCGCACATCACGGAGTTCGTCGAGCGCCTTTCCGAAGCGGCTCGTCAATATAAGGTGCCTCAGGCGGCGTGACTTGCCTCCCCATGCGGAACGCATGGGGAGGGGGGACCACCGAAGGTGGTGGAGGGGGTAGGTGGCAGAAGCCTATGCAAGGTCACCCCTCCACCATGCTTCGCATGGTTCCCCTCCCCATCTGACGATGGGGAGGCAAGAACCTTGATCCTCCCCCATACGTTAGCCACATCGCGCTCATGACCTCCCCCGACTTCGCCACCGAGGCGCGCGCCGCCAATCTCGACGAGGCGCTCGGCTTCACCATCCCCGGGCGCAACGCCCGCGGCCGGCTGGTGCGGCTCGGGCCGGTGCTCGGCCACATCCTTTCGGCGCACGATTATCCGGCGCCGATCGCCCGCATCCTGTCGGAGGCCCTGGTCCTCTCCGCGCTGCTCGGATCCCTGCTCAAGGAAGCGGAAGGCCAGCTCACCATCCAGGCGCAGACCGAAAGCGGCATCGTCGAGCTCCTGGTCGTCGATTATCGCGCCGGCGAATTGAGGGGCTATGTCCGCTTCGACGCCGGCCGGCTCGGCGACCTTCCAACCCATCGCGATCTCGGCGCCCTGTTCGGCAAGGGCTATCTCGCCATCACCTTCGATCATCCGCAGGCGGAAGAGCGCTACCAGGGCATCGTTCCGCTCGAGGGTGCGTCCCTGGGCGAGGCGGCGCAGAACTACTTCAGCCAGTCGGAGCAATTGCCGAGCGTCGTGCGCCTCGCGGTCGACGATACCGGCCATATCGCCGGCGGCATCCTCGTCCAGCATTTGCCGGAAGGGGAGGAGGGCAGGGACCGCCTCCACACGAGGCTCGACGATCCCGAATGGGAGCATGTCCGAGCGCTCGCCGAGACGATCAAGGGCCACGAGCTGACCGATCCGGCGCTGCCGCTCGGCGAGGCCCTGTGGCGGCTGTTCCACGAGGAGGAGGTGCGGGTGCTTGAAGCGATCCCGCTCCGCAAGGGCTGCCGGTGCAATTTCGACTACATAAAGGGCGTCATCGCCCGCTTCGGAGCCGCCGAGCGCGCCGAGATGGTCGACGAGGACGGCTTCATCAGCGTCGATTGCGAGTTCTGCTCGCGCGTTTTCCCTATATCGCTCAGTGACTTCCACGATTGATGTCGTAAAGCCAGCGAGGAGCGTCGCATCCCTGGGCTTTTGCTGCTAGGAGGCCCGGAATATGTCGCAGCTGAGGGGGGTTTTGCGCCGGGGGGCGCTTGGACTGGCCGGGGGGGTCGCCCTCGCGGCGCCCGTCTTCGCGCTCGCTTTGCCGGATCTGCAGGCGCTTGCCCATCTGGAGCGCGGCCGCTGGCAGATCAGCGACGCCCAGGGCGGCGGCGCGCACTCGATCTGCCTCGCCGACCCGGCCGAATTCCTCCAGCTCGAGCATCGCGGCGTGACCTGCGGCCAGCAGGTGCTCGCAAACGAGGCCGGCGGCGCCACCGTCCAATATACCTGCCCCGGCCGCGGCTTCGGCCACACCAGCATCCGGGTCGAGACGCCCCGCCTGGCGCGCATCGACACCCAGGGGCTGGCCGACGGCCGCCCCTTCTCCTACCGGGTCGAGGCTCGCAAGGTGGGGAGCTGCTGATACCGCCGGCCGTTAACCCCCTGTTTACCCTGATCCATGTAAGGAGGGGCTGTGCCGATTGTGGGCACGCTTTCCTCCCTAGCAGGCTTCACAAGCCTAAACTGGGCCGCTCCTCACCGGGCGGCCCGTTCTTTGGTGCGCTTGCGCCTCCCGCCGTTCGGGACTAGCCGCCGCGCCGATGCCGCTTCATTCCCCCAAGGCCGTCGTCCTG
>JAXDPG010000222.1:0-6914 GCA_034668485.1 Sphingomonadales bacterium | reverse complement strand
GGATAAGGTCACCGAGGACGCGAGCTTCATCGACGATCTCGGTGCCGACAGCCTCGACATCGTCGAGTTGGTCATGGCGTTCGAAGAGGAATTCGGTGTCGAAATCCCCGACGACGCGGCCGAGAAGATCAGCACCGTCAAGGATGCGATCGACTATATCGAGGCCCACAAGGCCTGAGCGGCCTCTGCGCCGGCCCGGCGGTGTTCGAGCCGCTTGACATGAACGGCTCCCCGCCCAAGGCGGGGGGCCGTTCGTCTTTCTGCCCTTTGAGGAGCTTCGCATGCGCCGCGTAGTCGTGACCGGTCTCGGAATGGTGTCGCCTCTCGGCGGCGACATCGAGACCAGCTGGAAGAACATCCTGGCCTCGAAGAGCGGCGCGACCCGCATCACCCGCTTCGACCCGACCGATTTTGCCTGCCAGATCGCCTGCGAGGTGAAGCCGCCCGAGCACGAATATGGCTTCGACCCGGGCAAGAGGGTCGACCACAAGGTCCAGCGCCAGGTCGATCCGTTCATCATCTACGGCCTCGACGCCGCCGGCCAGGCGATCGAGGATGCCGGCCTCACCGACATGAGCGAGGAGGAGCGCTTCCGCGCGGGCGTCTCGATCGGCTCCGGCATAGGCGGCCTGCCTGGCATCGAGAAGGAAGCGATCGTCCTCCACGAAAGGGGCCCGCGCCGAGTCTCGCCGCACTTCGTCCACGGCCGCCTGATCAACCTCATCTCCGGCCAGGTCTCGATCAAATACGGCCTGATGGGTCCCAACCACGCGGTCGTCACCGCCTGCTCGACCGGCGCCCATTCGATCGGCGACGCGGCCCGGATGATCGCGATGGACGATGCCGACGTCATGCTCGCCGGCGGGTCCGAGGACGCGCTTTGCCCGCTGGGCATCGCCGGCTTCTCCCAGGCCCGCGCCCTGTCGACCAACTTCAACGACCAGCCCGAGCGCGCCAGCCGCCCCTACGACAAGGACCGCGACGGCTTCGTCATGGGTGAAGGCTCCGGAGTCGTCGTGCTCGAGGAATATGAGCGGGCCAGGAAGCGCGGCGCGAAAATCTACGCCGAGATGGTCGGTTACGGCATGTCGGGCGACGCCTATCACGTCACCGCGCCGCACCCGGAGGGGGCCGGCGGCTATCGCGCCATGGAAGTGGCGATGAAGCGCTCAGGGCTCGATCTCAGCGACATCGACTATATCAACGCCCACGGCACCTCGACTCCGCTCGGCGACGAACTCGAGCTCGGCGCCGTCCGCCGCCTGTTCGGCAACAATATCGCGCATTTGTCGATGAGCTCGACCAAGTCGGCGATCGGCCATCTGCTCGGCGGCGCCGGCGCGGTCGAGGCGATCTTCTGCATCCTCGCCATGCGCGACCAGATCGTGCCGCCGACGCTCAACCTGGACAATCCGAGCGAAGGGACGGCCGGAGTCGACCTCGTCCCCCACGTCGCCAAGGAGCGAAAGGTCAAAGCGGTGCTCAACAACAGTTTCGGCTTCGGCGGCACCAATGCCAGCCTGGTGATGAAGGCCGTCTGATCCGGCCATGAGGAAGCTGCTCGCGCTCGGCCTGCTGGCCGCGGCCGCCCTCGCCGTCGGTTTCTGGTTCATCCAGGGCTGGAACGGCGCCGGGCCCTCGAAGCAGTCGACACCGGTGGTGATTGCGTCGGGCACCAGCCTGATCAAGGCCGCCGAGCAGCTCGAGAAAGCGGGCGTGATCTCGTCGTCCGAACGCTTCCTCTTCCAGGCGCGGATCTTCGGCAGCCATGAGCCGATCAAGGCCGGCGAATATGAGTTCCCCGCCCACGCCAGCCACGCCCAGATCCTCTCCCTGCTGCAGAACGCGAAGACACTGCAGCGGCTGGTGACCATTCCGGAGGGCTTGCCCTCGGTGCTGGTCTACGAGCGGCTGATGAAGGCGCCGACGCTCACCGGCGACGTGCCGGTGCCGGAGGAAGGCTCGGTGCTTCCGAACAGCTACAGCTACCAGCGCGGCGAGGCGCGCTCCGCGGTGCTGGGCCGGATGCAGGCGGCGATGGCGAAGGCGCTCGACGAATTGTGGCCGACAAGGAGTTCGGCGAGCGTGGTCAGGGACCGGCGCGAGGCCGTCATCCTCGCCTCGATCGTCGAGAAGGAGACCGGCAAGGCATCCGAGCGGCCGATGATCGCCGGCGTCTATTCGAACCGCCTGCGGCAGGGGATGAAGCTCGACGCCGACCCCACCGTCATCTACCCGATCACCAGGGGCAAGCCGCTCGGCCGGCGGATCAAGCGCTCGGAGCTGCAGGCCGACAACGGCTACAACACCTATGTGATGGCGGGGCTGCCGGCGGGGCCAATCGCCAATCCCGGCCGCGACTCGCTCGCCGCCGTCCTCAACCCCGCCTCCACGCGGGCGCTCTACTTCGTCGCCGACGGCACCGGCGGGCACGTCTTCGCCGACACGATCGCGGAGCACAATGCCAACGTCGCCAAATGGTTCGCGATCAGGCGGGCGCGGGGCGAGATGTGAACGGGAGTGCCGGATGGGCGATCTGATCCTGACCACCTTCGATTGGGTTCCCGAGATGCCGCGGGGCTTTGTGCGCGACCTGCGCGTGCGCTGGGCGCTGGAAGAGGCGGGCTTACCCTATCGCGTCCAAAGCGTGCCGTTCGGCGACCGGAATGAAGGGCATTTCGAGCATCAGCCCTTCGGCCAGGTGCCGTGGCTGACCGATGGCGACCTGTCGATCTTCGAGAGCGGCGCGATCCTGCTCCATCTCGGCGAGCGCAGCGAGACGCTGATGCCGGCCGACCCTCGCGGCCGCAGCGAGGCCGTCGAATGGCTGTTCGCCGCACTCAATTCCGTCGAGATGGCGAGCCTGCCCTGGGCCCTGATGCAATTCACCGGGAATGCCGGGGATACGCCGGCCTGGAAATTCTTCGACGATTTCCTCAGGGTCCACCGGCTCAAGCATCTCGAGCCGGTGCTGGCGGGACGCGAATGGCTGGCCCGGACCTTCTCCGTCGCCGACATAGCGATGGCGGACGTGCTGCGCCTCGTCGGCCGGTTCGACGGGCTGGCGGACCATCCCGCTTGCCGCGGCTATGTCGAGCGCGCCACCGCCCGCCCGGCCTTCGTGAAGGCGCACGCCGACCAGATGGCGCATTTCGCCGCGGCGGACTGAGACCTGGAGTCGGCCCTGGACCAGGCTGGATCGTTCCCCGGCGAGAGCCGGGATCAAGCCGTTCCGGCGGTGCCGACTGGACCCCGGCCGTCGCCGGGGAACCAGAGCTCCAATGTCATCAGGACCCAGCCTAGAGCGTCAGCCGCCGGCGCTCTATGTCCGCTTCGCTGCCGGCGGGCCGGGCGCAGGCGAAGGGCTCCACCGCCACCTTCCCTGTCTCCCAGCTGACCTGGATCGCCATCCGGTCGTCGACCATCATGGCGACATGCTCCTCGCAGAAGAGGAGGTCGCCGCGCTTGAGCGGGGCATCGTGCGCGAGCGGCTCGCCGAGTCCGCGCTGCTCCTTCGTGTCCCGCGGCGCCTCGAGACCGCACAGCTGCAGCGCGAGCTGGACGAGGCCGGCGCAGTCGATGCCGTGGCAGCTGCGTCCGCCGCGGCGATAGGGCGCGCCGAGCAGGCGCTGCGCCACCGTCGCCGGATCCGCCTCATGCTCGCCGACGGCGCGGAGATAAGAGAGCGGCACGAAGCCGCCCTCGAACTCGAGCAGGGCGCCGCGGATATCGCCGCGGAGGCGCGAACCCATCGGCAGCTGGGAGAGGGTGATGGCGAGCGGATCGGGCGAGGCCTGGATCGGCGCCTGCGCTTCGACCACGACGTGGCTGGGCTCGAGCGGCTCGGCGAGCTCGATCGCCTCGACATAGCCGACCCGGTGGTCTGCGAGGCAATAGCCCCAGGCCCAGCCGGCGGTGAGGTCGAGGACCGCGAAGCCTTCGCCCGGGAGAAGCTCGGAGACCGCTTCCGCGGCGTCCGACGGCTCCTCGCGAACGGCCGTCGCGATCAGGCCGCAGGCGCGGATCAGGGGCGCCGCATAATGGGGCGCGAAGAGCCGGTCCGCGAGCGCGACGTCGGCAATGTCGTTGCGCCAGGCGTTGAGGCGCGGGTCGAGGTGGACCGAGGGTCCGTCGAGCGTGATCCTCCGCTCAGTGCTGGAGGAGGATGCCCCGTTCCTTGGACGCGGATCGCCGGCTCGCGCTTTCCTGCTGCTCGATGTTGCGTTCGAAGCGCTCAAGGAAATCCTGCCCCATGCTGGTCTGGGCGACGAATACGTTGCGGCGATCCGCCTCGTCGCGCACGCGGCGCAGATAGCCGAGCGTGCCCAGCGTATTCAAGGCGCGCGTGATCACCGGCTTGGAAACGCCCAATATGTGGGCGAGGCCGCGGACGGTGTGGGGGCCGGGGGTGAGGTAGACGAGAAGCAGCAGCGCCATCTGGCGATTGGTGAGGTCCGGCTGGCCTGACCGCACGTAGCCGATCAGCGTCTGCATCCAGCTCCTGAGAGCGCGCTCTGCCACTGGGCGATCTCCAAATTCCAGGCGGCTTGTTCCGGGTCCTAAACCAGTCAGGACCGGTTTCGTTTCGTTAAATATTGAGAATTCGACGCAAAAAGCCCGCAGCCCGTCAGCCTTGGTAGCGCTCCGACAGCGCCGCCCACGCCGCCCGCAGCCCGAAAGCGTCGCCCCCCTTGGGCCGGCCGGGCTTCGCGGAGCCCCGCCACGCATAGGTGTCGAAATGCGCCCACGGCAGGTCCTCCGGAACGAACTTGCGAAGGAACAGGGCCGCCGTGACGGCGCCCGCCATGGGCGCATCGGAGGCGTTGCCGATGTCGGCGATGTCGGAGGCGAGCATCTCCTCATAGGGCGCCCATAACGGCATCCGCCAGACCGGATCCGCCACCGCAAGGCCGCCGGCGAGCAGCGAGTCGGCGAGGCCGTCGTCGTTGGCGAAGAGGGCGGGTAGGTCCGGCCCCAGCGCCACCCGGGCGGCGCCGGTCAGGGTCGCGAAATCCAGGATCAGCTCGGGCGCGCCTTCGGCCGCCTTGGCGAGCGCGTCGCCGAGGATGAGGCGCCCTTCGGCGTCGGTATTGCCGATCTCGACGGTGAGGCCCTTGCGGCTCCTCAGCACGTCGCCGGGCCGGAAGGCGGCGCCGGAGACGGCGTTCTCGACCGCCGGGACGAGAAGGTGGAGGCGGACCGGAAGCCGGCTCTTCATCACCAGCCGCGCCAGCGCCAAGGCATGCGCCGCGCCGCCCATGTCCTTCTTCATCAGCCGCATGCCCGACGACGGCTTGATGTCGAGCCCGCCCGAATCGAAGCAGACGCCCTTGCCGACGATGGCGATTCGGGGATGGCGCCGGTCGCCCCATTCGAGCTCGACCAGGCGCGGCGCCCGCTCGGGCGTGGCGGCACGGCCGACCGCGGCGATCATCGGATAGCCTTCGTCCAGCGCCGGCCCGGAAGTGACAGTCACTTCCGCGCCGCCTTCGTCGGCCACCGCGCGCACCGCCGCCTCGAGCTCGGCGGGACCGAGGTCGCCGGCGGGCAGGTTGACGAGGTCGCGGACGAGGTTGACCGCCTCGGCCAGCCGCAGCGTGTCGTCGATGCGCGCCGGCTCGGAGCTGAGCAGGACACTCGGGCCCGTCTTCCCTTCCGCCTTCTTGTAGCGATCGAACCGGTACTGGCCGAGCAGCCAGCCGAGCGCGGCCGGCCCGGGACTGCGGCCTTCGACCCGGTACTTACCCTCGGGCAGGCTCTCGGCGGCCTTGGCGAGGCACCAGGGGCTGAGCGCGTCGACATTGGCGACCCCGAGCAAAGCCGACCAGTCCGCCTGTTCGCCGGGCAGGATCGCCAGCTGATAGCCTTCGCCCCGGAAGCCCTGCGCGGAGATCGCCTGGCGCACGCGCTCCGGCCGGGCCTTGAGCCAGGCGTCGAACCCCTTCTTGTCGATGAGGTGGAGTGCGGTGGCGGGCTGGCCCTTGTCGGGCCGGAGGAGGGCGGCGAGGTCGGTCATGCGTCCAGGGGCACTCCAAACAGATCGTGCTCGTCGGCATCCTCGACGAGCGCACGGACGAGGTCGCCCGGCTGAAGTCCCGGCGCGTCGCGCAGATGGACCTCGCCGTCAATCTCCGGCGCATCGGACTTCGACCGGCCGGTGGCGCCGCCTTCGCCGTCGGCCTCGTCGACGAGTACCTCGATCGTCCGGCCGATCTTCGCCTCGAGCTTGGCAGCGGAAATGCGCGCGGTCAGCTCCATCAGCCGGGCGTAGCGCTCCTCCTTGACCTCCTCCGGCACCGCGCCGGGCAGAGCATTGGCCGCCGCGCCCTGGACCGGCTCGAAGCGGAAGGCGCCGACGCGGTCGAGCTGCGCTTCCTCCAGCCACTGCATCAGATAGTCGAAATCCGCCTCGGTCTCGCCGGGGAAGCCGACGACGAAGGTCGAGCGGATCGCGATGTCGGGGCAGATTTCGCGCCAGCCGCGGATCCGCTCCAGCACCTTCGCCTCGTTGGCCGGCCGCTTCATCGCCTTCAGAACGGAAGGCGAAGCGTGCTGGA
Organism: Sphingomonadales bacterium; assembly: GCA_034668485.1. Classification (GTDB taxonomy): domain Bacteria; phylum Pseudomonadota; class Alphaproteobacteria; order Sphingomonadales; family Sphingomonadaceae; genus Allosphingosinicella. The sequence goes on along the minus strand of JAXDPG010000222.1, from coordinate 357 downwards.
AGGGAATGTCGAGATAGGGGAGGACGAGGCCCTCGGCCATCAGCGGGATCACCCGGTCGACGTGGGGATAGGGATAAACGTAGTGGAGCCGCACCCAGGCGCCCAATCTGCCGAGCTCGCGGGCGAGGTCGGTCATGTGGGCGCGCACCGGGGCGCCCTTCCAGCTCCACTCGGCGTGGCGGAGGTCGACTCCGTAGGCCGACGTGTCCTGGCTGATGACGAGCAGCTCCTTCGTCCCCGCCGCGATCAGCTTCTCGGCTTCGCGCAGGATCGCGTCGGGGCGGCGGCTGACCAAATCGCCGCGCAGGCTCGGGATGATGCAGAAGGCGCAGCGGTGATTGCAGCCCTCGGAGATCT
>JAXDPG010000221.1:0-5243 GCA_034668485.1 Sphingomonadales bacterium | reverse complement strand
CACGTGCTGAAGCCGGAGCCCGGCGGGCGCTGGCTCTGCTCGGCGCCGATCGCCTTCACCTTCGGCCTCGGCATGCAGCTCGTCTTTCCCTGGCGCTTCGGAGGGGCCGCGGTGACGATCGAGGCGCCCGGGCCCAAGCCGCTGATGGAGGCCATGGCGGCGTTCGGAGTCACCCATCTCGCCACCGCCCCGACCGCCTACAAGGCGATGCTGGGGATGCTGCCGGAGCACGACCTCTCCTCCCTCCAGACCTGCGTCTCGGCGGGCGAGCATCTCCCCGCCGCCACCTGGCACGCCTGGCGTGAGGCGACAGGCCTTGGCCTCGTCGACGGCATCGGCGCGACCGAGATGATGCACATCTTCATCTCCGCCTCCGGAGAGGATATCCGGGCCGGCGCCACGGGCCGCGCGGTGCCGGGCTATCAGGCCTGCGACCTCGACGAGGAGGGCGCCCCCCTTTCCGCCGGCACCGGCCGCCTCGCCGTCAAGGGCACCACCGGCTGCCGCTATTTCGACGATCCGCGGCAGGCGGATTACGTGCAGGGCGGCTGGAACGTCACCGGCGACACCTATCGGACCGATGAGGACGGCTATTTCTGGTACGTCGCCCGCTCGGACGACATGATCGTCTCCTCGGGCTACAACATCGCCGCGCCCGAAGTGGAGAATGCGCTCTACGCCCATCCCGCGGTGCAGGAATGCGCGGTCGTCGGCGTCCCCTGCGACGAGCGCGGGCAGAAGGTGAAGGCCTTCGTCGTCCCGGCCCCGGGGCTCACCCCCGGCCCGGAGCTCGCCCGCGAGCTGCAGGACCACGTCAAGGCCGCGATCGCGCCCTACAAATATCCGCGTGAGGTGGAGTTCGTCCAGGCCCTGCCGAAGACGGCGACGGGCAAGCTGCAGCGCTTCGCCCTGAAGGAATAGCGTCGTCCCAGCGAAGGCTGGGACCCCAGGAAGTGAAAACTACCCGAGCCACTCACCCACCGGAGCCCCAGCCTGCGCCGGGGCGACGGTTGATCAGCAGCTCTGCTTCTCGGCCGGGCCGGTCTTGCCCATCAGCGCCCGGCGTACGCCGTCTAGGCATTTGGGCGGAGCCTCGGCCGGAGCGGCGGCCGCGGGGGCGGGCTTGGCCGGCTTGGCGGCGGCCGCCGTCCCCGGCTGCTGCGGCAGGCCCGAAAGCGCCCAGTGGGTGGCGGCCGAGAGCGGGGCGGCGGAGCGGGCCTGGACGGCGGCGGTCGACCCCTCGGCATTGGGCGGCTCGTAGCGGCGAAGCACGGCGCGGGCGAAGCTGTCGATGCTGCCCGGCGCCTGGACCTGGTCGGCCGGGTTAGCGGCGGCAGCGGCGGCCGCGGCGGCGAGGGCGGCGGCCTCGTCCACCGTCGGCGCATCGGCGAGCGTGGTCGGATCCGAGGTGAGGCTGCGCATCAGCGCGATCTGCGGCTCGACCGGAGCGTGGCCGAACCGGAACGCCGCCGGCTTGCCCCAGCCGCCTTCCCAGCGGAAGAAGATGTGGGTGCCGACATTGGCCAGCTTGACCAGGCTCGAGCTCCAGTAAGGCACCACCCAATTGGTATGATAATGGGTGGCCCAGCCGACCGGCTTGTAGACCTGGCCGGCCAGCGCTTCCTCGGCGACCCGGCGCGCCCGCGCCCAGCCCGCCGCGGACGGCGTCCGGCGAAGCGCGCCGTCGCAGGTGAAGGTGAACTGGCAGCCGGTGCTGCGCTCGGAGCCCTGGAAGACGACTCCGCAGACGGTGCGCGGATAGGCCGGATGGCGGACCCGGTTCAGGACCACCTGGGCGACGGCGCGCTGGCCCTCGGTCGATTCGACCGCGGCCTCGTAATAGACGGCCGCGGTCAGGCATTCGAGCGCGCGCAGCCGGTCGGCCGGGGTCGCGAAGGCGGTGCTGAACGGACGCGCGGCGGGATTGGGCAGGGTTGAGACCGGAACGGCGGCGTTGATCGCTACCGCGTCCTGAGGCGCGATCTCGCGGAACTGGAGCGGCTCCGGCTGGGGCGGAACGCCGAGGCCGGGGATGACCGGCCCGCCCGCCGTCCCGGGCATGCGCGCGTTGGGCGTGGCGCTCGCCGGCTCGAGCCAGGCGAGGCTGAGGCCGGCGAGGACGTAGAGGCCCGCCCTCGGCGCCAGATCGGCCGAGTCCAGCAAGTGCCGAAGATCGGGGTGCCGGAGCAGGGCCGGGCGACGAAGGGCGAATTCGTTCGACGGCATAAACGACTCCGAAAAGGACGGGCGCTCTAGGGCGACCGCCGATCCCTGGCAAGCTCGAGGCCGGTCAACCGGTCCCTCGTCGCGCCGAAGATCGTGGATTTCCTTAAGGCCGCTCTCTAGCAAAGATGGGGAGAAACCTCAAATTTTCAACCCCGAGCGGTCTCGGCGAGGCCCGTAGCGAGCCCGGAAATCGGCGGCGAAAGCCGCCAGGCGGCGCTTCGAAATCGCTTCGCGCAGATCCGCCATCAGGCCCTGGTAGAACCAGAGGTTGTGCTCGGTCATCAGCATCGCCCCCAATATCTCGCCCGAACGGACGAGATGGTGGAGATAGGCCCGGCTCCATTGCGCGCAAACCGGGCAAGGGCAGGCCGGGTCGAGCGGCGCCCCGTCCTCGGCGAAGCGGGCGTTGCGGATGTTGACCGGCCCGTCGCGGGTGAAGGCTTGGCCGGTGCGGCCCGAGCGGGTGGGGAGGACGCAGTCGAACATGTCGATTCCCCGCTCGACGGCACCGACAATGTCGTCCGGCTTGCCCACCCCCATCAGATAGCGCGGCCGGTCGGCGGGAAGCTGGCCGGCCGCGAAGTCGAGGCAGGCGAGCATCTTCTCCTGCCCTTCCCCCACCGCAAGCCCGCCGACCGCATAGCCGTCGAAGCCGATCGCGGTCAGCGCTTCGGCGGAGGCGCCGCGCAGCCCCTCGTCGAGCGCGCCCTGCTGGATTCCGAACAGGGCGGCCCGCCCGGCATGCTCCCCGCCCGAGTCGAACGCCTCGCGCGAGCGTTTCGCCCAGCGCATCGACCGCTCCATCGCGGCCGCCTGCGCCTCGGGCGCCGCCATGGCCGGAACCAGCTCGTCCAAGGCCATGACGATGTCGGCACCGAGCAGCCGCTGGATCTCGACCGAGCGCTCGGGGGTGAGGAGATGGCGGCTGCCGTCGAGGTGGCTGGCGAACGCCACGCCGTCCTCGCTCACCTTGCTCAGCTCGGCGAGGCTCATCACCTGATAGCCGCCGCTGTCGGTCAGGATCGGCCCGTCCCAGCCCATGAAGCGGTGCAGCCCGCCGAGCCGGGCCACCCGCTCCGCCCCCGGCCGAAGCATCAGATGATAGGTGTTGCCGAGCAGGATGTCGGCCCCCGACGCGCGTACGGCGGCCGGCTTCATCGCCTTGACGGTGGCGGCGGTCCCGACCGGCATGAACGCCGGCGTCCGGATCTCGCCGCGCTCCATTGCGATCGTCCCGGCGCGGGCCGCGCCGTCGGTGGCGGAGAGGGTGAAGGCGAAGCGGGTCACGCGCCGCCCCAAGCGGAGGCGGCGCGGCGGCGGTAGCCGGGACCGGGCGGCAACTCGCGCGGACCGCCCGCTAGACTGCCTTTCACATTGGCGGCTTTTCCCAACAATTGGCGAAGCTCTCGGCAAGCCGTCGACGGCGGCTTCGCCTCCGCAGAGCTAACGCCTTGAGAAAGCTGAAGATCGGCTATTTGGCACGGCTCGTGCTGAGGGGTCTGCATCCAAAGCGGGTCGGGTGGCTCGCTTCGCCAAAGGAGTGAATGATGCAGACCTCTCAGCCTTCCCTCATCGCCCGCGACCACACCCTGCTCGGTATCTGCGAGGCGCTCGGCGAGGATTTCGGCTTCAATCCCCTCTTCCTCCGGGTGCCGCTCGCCGCGCTCCTGCTCGTCAATCCGGTCGCCGTGATCGGCACTTATCTGGCTCTGGGCGTCCTCGTCTTCCTGACCCGCTGGATCTCGCCGAATCCGCGGCCCGTCGCCGCCGAGCCGGTCGCCGAGGCCCCGGTGGCCGCCAACGAGCTGGAAGCGGATCTCGCCGTCGCCGCCTGAGCCGGCGCCGCTACCCCTTCGGCAGCAACAGGCTCGAATCGCCGTAGCTGTAGAAGCGGTAATGCTCCCGGATCGCATGGGCGTAGGCGGCCTGCATCGTCTCCAGTCCCATCAGCGCGGAGACGAGCATGAACAGGGTCGAGCGGGGTAAATGGAAGTTGGTGATCAGGCCGTCGACGGCGCGGAAGGAATAGCCCGGCGTGATGAAGATCGCCGTGTCGCCCTCGAACGGGCGCACCTGCCCGCTTCCGTCGGCGGCGCTCTCCAGGAGTCGAAGCGAGGTCGTGCCGACGGCGACGATCCGGCCGCCTTCGGCGCGGGCGCGGTTGAGGCGCTCGGCCACGGCCGGCCCGATTCGTCCCCATTCGCTGTGCATATGGTGGTCGGCCGTATCCTCCGCCTTGACCGGAAGGAAGGTGCCGGCGCCGACGTGGAGGGTGAGGGTCTCGTGCCGGATCCCGGCGGCGGCGAGGCCGGCCATCAGCCGCGGGGTGAAATGGAGCGAAGCGGTCGGCGCGGCCACCGCCCCGGCTTCCCGGGCGAACATCGTCTGATAATCTTGCGAGTCGCGGGCGTCGGCGGCGCGGCGGCCGGCAATGTAGGGCGGCAGCGGCATCCGGCCGGCCCGCTCGAGCAGGCGCTCGACCGGCTCGTCGCCTTCGAAGCTCAGCAGCAGGCTGCCATCCTCTCCCTTGTCGCCGGCCAAAGCCGAGACGCCCGCCCCGAAGTCGATCCGGTCGCCCTCGCGGACCCGCCGGGCGTTGCGGACGAAGGCCCGCCACGTCCGCGGCCCCTCCCTCTTGTGCAGGGTGGCGCCGATCCGGGCCTCGCCCCGGCGGCCCTCGAGCTGGGCCGGAATGACCTTCGTATCGTTGAACACCAGCATGTCGCCGGGGCGCAGCAGCTGCGGAAGCTCGGCGACGAGGCGATCCTCGAGGACGGCGCCGCGCAGGACGAGCAGCCGGGCGGAGTCGCGCGGGCTGGCCGGCCTCAGCGCGATTCGGTCCGGCGGCAGGTCGAAGTCGAAGGCGTCGACTCGCACCCTCGGGCTTACTGGCCCTGCTTGGGGCGCGGCTTCGGCTTGGGCTTGTTCTCGGGGAGGCGGATCGCCGGCGGCGGCGGCATGGCGGGCCCGGCGGCCTGGCCGTGGCTGACCGCCGCGGGGACCGGCGCCGCCGCGGC
>JAXDPG010000220.1:0-4061 GCA_034668485.1 Sphingomonadales bacterium | reverse complement strand
TGCCGAGGATTTCCGGTCGCGGGGATCCGTCGCGGTCAGGGCGGGCGCCGACTAGGCGCCTGCGGAAGTGGCGGCCGGGCACCGGCCCGGCGCTTGCGCTTGCGGCTTCCGGTGCCCTAAGCGGCGGCGACGTCCCCGCCACAGGATTGCCGATCCTTGCTCAGCCGAAGCTTCCTCCGAGACCATCGCGCGGCCGTGGAAAAGGCGGCCGCCGACAAGAACGTCCCGCTCGACCTCGACCGGCTGCTCGCCCTCGACTCCGAGGTGCGCGGGCTGAACAGCCGGATCGACGAGCTTCGGCGGCAGCGCAACGAGATCAGCGCCGGCTTCAAGACGGCCGAGCCCGGCGAGCGGCTGGCGCTCGGGGCGAAGGCCAAGGCGCTGGGCGCCGAGGCCGCGGAGGCCGAGGCCGCGCTGACCGGGGCGGCGGCGGAGCTCGAGGCGCTTATGCTTCGGGTGCCGAACATACCGTGGGACGGCGCTCCGGTCGGGCCCGACGAGAGCTTCAACACGGTCGTGCGCACCGAGGGCGAGCCGCCGAGCTTCGATTTCGAGCCGCGCGACCATGTCGCCCTCGTCGAGATGAACGACTGGGCCGACCTGTCGCGGATCACCCAGGTGGCTGGTTCGCGCATGTATGCGCTGAAGGGGCGTCTCGCCCTGCTCGAGCAGGCCTTGATGTTCTGGGCGCAGCGGCTGATCGCCGAGGACGGCTTCACCCTGATGACGGTGCCGTCGCTGGCCAAGCCGCAGGCCTTCGTCGGCACCGGCCACTTCCCCGGCCACGAGGAGGAGGCTTACGAGATACCCAGGGACGGCCTCTACCTCGCCGGCACCGCCGAGATCGCCCTCACCGGCCTCCATTCGGGCGAGATACTCGACGCCGCGCAGCTGCCGATCCTCTATGCCGGCTATTCGCCCTGCTTCCGCCGCGAGGCCGGGAGCGCCGGCCGCGACGTGCGCGGGCTGCTCCGCGTCCACCAGTTCTACAAGCTCGAGCAATATGTGATCTGCGAGGACGACGAGGCGGAATCGGAGCGCTGGCACGCGCGGCTGCTCGCCAATGCCGAGCGGCTCTTGAAGTCGCTCGAAATCCCCTACCAGGTGGTCGAGACCTCGACCGGCGACATGGGTCTCGGCAAGTACCGGATGAACGACATCGAGAGCTGGGTCCCCAGCCTCGGCAAGTATCGCGAGACCCACAGCTGCTCGACCCTTCACGACTGGCAGGCGCGACGGGCGAACCTGAGGTGGCGCGACGGCGAGCGCAGGGTGCGCTTCGTCCACACCCTCAACAACACGGCCCTGGCGAGCCCGCGGATCCTGGTGCCCCTGCTCGAGAACCACCAGCAGGCGGATGGGCGGGTCCGGCTCCCCGAAGCGCTCAGGAGCCTGATGGGGGGCGACTATCTCTGAGGCCGATTTCCGGCCCCCGCCGCGCTGGCGGCTGCTGCTCGAAGGGACGGCGCTCATTCCGCGCCTGTACCGGGGCTTTGGCCGGCTCGGCGAACGCGGGCCGGACGACGGCCCCCGGCTCATGGTCGTCCCGGGGTTCCTCGCCAGCGACCGGACGACGCTTGGGCTTCAGCGCGCTCTGGCGGAAGCCGGCTATCGCGTCAGCGGCTGGGGCCTCGGTCTCAATCGCGGCGTGAGGCCGGGGCTCCTGGACAGGATCGCGGCTCGGGTCGAGGGTTTCGGCCGCGGAGCGCCGGTCATTCTCGTCGGCTGGAGCCTCGGCGGGCTCTACGCGCGCGAGGTCGCCAGGAGGCGGCCCGATCTCGTCGCCAGGGTGGTGACGCTGGGTTCCCCCTTCTCGGGCGACCGGCGCGGCAACAATGTCTGGCGGCTCTACGAGCTGGTCGCCGGCCACAAGGTCGACGAGGCGCCCATTGCCGGCGATCCTGCCGAGAAGCCCCCCGTCCCGACCCTCGCCCTCTGGTCGCGCCGCGACGGCATCGTCGCCCCGGCCTGCGCCCGCGGCGCGCCGGGGGAGAGCGACCGCCAGATGGAGCTCGACTGCCGGCACATGGGCTTCGCGGTCAGCGGGCGCGTTTTTCCCGAAATCGTCAAGGCTATCAACGCCTTCCAAGACATGTGAGGCCTTTTGCATTCGCGCCGGGGCTGATATTGTCCGGCCGGGGATTCTTCATGCGCTATATCTTCGCTCCCGAATGGAGCCATCTGGCGGTCGCCGCCGTCGCCTCCTTCATCCTGGGCTGGCTGCTCTGCTGGGTCATCGACAGGCTGTTCCTCAAGGAGACGGTCGACGATCGCATCGCCGGCCTCGCGCTGAGCTGCGCCGTCGCCTTCGTGGTGATCATGTTCTGGGCGACCGTCGCCCTGACCGTGATCGTCCGGTTGAATCCGTACATCGCCGGGGGGATCGTCCTGCCGCCGCTCCCTTACGTGATCAGTCTCCTCCTCGGCCTTGCCGCCGTCGGCATCCTCCGCACCATCCTCTACGGCCGCGAATATGAGCAGGGCGAAGATCAGCTCGTCTTCGACGAGGATCTCTACGACCAGGCCCAATATGACGAGGAGGTCCTTGCCTGGGACGAGAAGCACCGGCACAAGAATTACCTCAGGCGCCACTGGGCGGGCCACCTGCCGCTCCCCGTCTCCTTCTGGATCAACAGCGTCCTTGTGTCGGCGCTGATCGCGGCCGCGGTCGAATATGCCAACGGCAGACTCCGCGCCCACGGCTTGACCCTGCGTGCACTTGCCATCCTCGCCATCGCTTATTTCGTCGTCATGGTCATCTTCTGGGTGTGGAGCGCGGTCGGCATCTGGCGGTCGGCCTATTGGCACCGGCGGCGGGGCGGCACGCCCGGCTGGGGCCTCGCCGCCCGAGTGCTGGTGGCGGTGAGCGTGCTCGGGATCCTGGGGCGGTCCGGCGCCATCGCGCTCGGCATGGCGGAGGTGGCAACGCTCGCGGCCGGCGGGGACAGGATCGGCGCCGTCGCGGAGATGAAGGTGTCGCTTGATGGCCGCGACCTTTCCGTGCGCGGTGTGCTCGCCGCCGGCGCCTCGGAGCGGTTCCGCACCCTCATCGAGGCGAATCCCGGCGTTCGCAGGGTGGTGCTGTCCTCGCCCGGCGGCCGGATGTTCGAGGCGGAGCGGATGGCCGACCTCATCCGCCAGCGCCGGCTCGATACCCGGGTGGAGCAGATTTGCGAGTCCGCCTGCACCCATCTTCTGATCGCCGGGCGGGAGCGGACGGCGCCCGAGCAGGCCAGGATCGGCTTCAACGAGCCGAGCTTTCGCGGGGACGACGCCTGGGAGCGCGAAGGCGTCGAGCGGGCCCGCGCCAACTTCCTCGCCGCCGGCGTGAAGCGGGAGTTCGTCGACCGCGCCCTGGCGACGCCGCCGGAGAGCCTTTGGGTCCCGGACCCGGTGCAGCTGGTCGAGGCCAATGTCCTCACCGGCTCCGACGTCTTCGTGACGGAGGGCGGCGAGCGGCGGCGGGAGACCGCGGTCGAGATGCGCCTGCGGCGTAACCTGGCGGCGACGGCCGAGCGGATAAACGCTTCCGGGCCGATACGGCTCGACCCCGACCAGACGATGTTGGGCGTCTCAGCCTCGGGAACCACGCTCACCTATCATTACCGGGTCGCGACCGAGCGGGTCGACGTCACCGGCAGCCGGCGTCGCCTCGACGAGCAGCTCCGGCGACAGCTCTGCTCGAACGTGGACATGGCGGTGGCGGTCCGCGAAGGCGCCCGCTTCGTCCATTCCTACAGCGACCTCAGCGGCCGGCACGTGATGGACATCGCCATCACCCAATGTCCCTGATGAACGGTCGGCAACGTCCCCAGCGACCCTAGGGGTCACGGGCTTCCCAACTGGGTCAGCACGAACGCATAGGCCTCCGCGGTCTCCTTGAGATGCTCCCAGCGGCCCGATTTGCCGCCATGGCCGGCCCCCATGTTGATCCTGAGGAGGAGGAGATTGCCATCGGTCTTGGCGGCGCGCAGCCTCGCCGCCCATTTTGCCGGCTCCCAATAAGTGACTCGCGGATCGTTGAGTCCGCCGGTGATCAGCATCGGCGGATAGGCCTGCGG
>JAXDPG010000219.1:0-2588 GCA_034668485.1 Sphingomonadales bacterium | reverse complement strand
TTCGCGCTGCGCCTCGGCGAGGCTGGGAGCGCCGTTCTCCTGCGCCGCCGCCCAGCCCCCGGCGAGAAGAGCGATCAGCAGGACGGGGAGGAAGAGGCGCCGCATCCCCTATCCTTCGCGGTGATAGGGGTGGTTGGCAAGGATCGAGGTGGCGCGCCACAGCTGCTCGGCGAGCATCGCCCGGGCGAGCAAATGGGGCCAGGTGGCCCGGCCGAAGGAGAGGAGGAGGTCGGCCGAGACGCGGGCGGAATCGTCGAAGCCGTCGGCGCCGCCGATCAGGAAGCGCGCTTCGCGACAGCCCTCGTCGCGCCAGCGCTCGAGCCGCCTCGCCAGGTCGAGCGAGCCGAGCGCCTCGCCTTTCTCGTCGAGCAGGACGGTGACGCCGTTGTCGGCGGGGGCCGGGAGCCGGCCGCCGCTTTCGGGCAGCTCGGTGACCTGGACGGGCCAGGCGATTCGCTTCAGATAGCGTTCGACCAGCTCGGCTTCCGGGCCTCGGCCGATCTTGCCTCGGGCGACGATGTGGAGCTTCATCTATCCGTCATCCCGGTAGGGACCCCATCAAGGTAATACTTTGATGGGACCCGGAAGCCGGGACCTCGGCGCGTAAAGGCTCGTCGGGTCGCCCCGAGGTCCCGGCTTTCGCCGGGATGACGATCACCCGGCCGCCTTCGCCGTGCCCGAGTCGCCCTCGAACGCCCACATCCGCTCGAGATTGTAGAAGCTTCTGACCTCGGGCCGGAAGATGTGGACGATGACGTCGTCGGCGTCGATCAGCACCCAGTCCGCCACCGGCAGGCCCTCGACGCGCACGTTGCGGCCGAGCTCCTGCTTGATGCGCTCGCCCAGCTTCTGCGCCATCGACGCCACCTGACGGGTCGAACGGCCCGAGGCGATCACCATATGGTCGGCGATGTTGGACTTGCCCGTCAAAGGGATGGTGACGACGTCCTGGGCCTGGTCATCGTCCAGCGATCGAAGCACGAGATTGTGCAGGGCCTCGACCTTCTCATGCGCTCCGCCGATGGGCGGCGCCGGTGCGTTAGCGGGCAAACTGCCTCCTCATGTCACGGGCCGCCGCGTTACGCCGTCGCGCAAGGCCCGGGGGTTGAACGAATAGGCTTCCGATTGGTGCCAGTTCGGATCGGCGGCACGAATGCCTGTAGCGGAGGTCGGATCGAGCGGCTGTCTCAGGAACACGAGCGCCGGCGTTCTCCACTCCGTCCAGTGCCGAGCCTGGTCCGCGGGTTGGACGAAGCGCCGCAGCCAGCCCATCGCGCGAGCCGCGTGGGCGGCGCCATCATATCCCGGACGCGAAACGACCGCAATCGGAACCGTGCGGGCGATCTTGCGCCAGTGGCGCCAGCGGTGGAACTGGGCGAGATTGTCCTCGCCCATCAGCCAGATGAAGCGGCGGTCGGGATAGAGCGGGAGCAAAGCCGCCAGCGTATCGACCGTGTAGCGGGTGCCGAGCTCGCGCTCGATCGCCGTCGCGCGGATCGGCAGGCCGCGGGCGAGCCGGCGGGCCGAGGCGAGCCGGGCGGCGAGTGGGGCCATGCCTTCGGCGGGCTTGAGCGGGTTGCCCGGAGAGACCAGCCACCACATCTGGCCGAGGCCGAGCGCCCGGATCGCGGCGGCGCTGACCCGGCGGTGGCCGCGATGGGCGGGGTTGAAGGAGCCGCCGAGGAGGCCGGTGGGGATCACCCGGCCGTCGATAGCAAAACGGGGGCGCTTGCCAAGCGCTTCCGCCTCTGTTGTTCTGTCCGGCCGTGGCCGCCGACGACAAAGCCAAGTCCCTCCCCGAGCAGGACGTGTGCGCGTTCCTTCGCGAGACTTTCGGCTGCAGCGACGAGATCGCCGGCTATATTTTCGTGCGCGGCACGGTGAGGGCCTTCGCCCCGCATGCCACGATCGTCCGCCAGGGCGAGAAGGCGGCCGCCGCCTATCTGCTCACGCAGGGACGGGCCCATGCCCTGCTGTACAGCCTCGAAGGGCAGATGGTGCTGCTCTGCGAATATCGCCCGGGCGACCTGTTCGGAGCCCTGGGCGAGCTCGATCCGGCGCCCGAGGAGGCGGAGATCGTCGCGGTCGAGGCGGCGCGAAGCTTCATCCTGAGGAGCGGCGAGCTGGTCGCCCTGGCCGAGGCCTACGGCGCGATCGGCCTCGCTCTGTCGCGGCTGCTGCTCAGGCAGCTGAGGCGGGCGACCTCGCGCATCTACGAGCGCGCGGCGGTCTCGGCGGTCGGGCGGGTTCATGCCGAGCTGCTTCGGCTGGCGCGGGCCTCGCCGGACCTCGCGATCCGGCCGCCGCCGGTGCTCTCCGAGCTGGCGGTGCGGGTCTCGACCACCCGCGAGACCGCGTCGCGGGCGGTGAGCGCGCTCGAGCGCCGCGGCATCGTCCGCCGCGACGCCCACTCACTGGCCGTCGTCGCCCCCCAAAGGCTGGAAGAGCTGATCATATGATTTGAGCGCGTAGAGCCCGACCGGCGGCCCGCCGTCGGGCGGGTCGAGCTCGCCGACATATTCGCTCGCCGGCCGGCGCGGCCCGGCGGCGGCGAGCGCGGCGGCGAAGTCGTCGGTGACGCAGGCGGT
>JAXDPG010000218.1:0-9259 GCA_034668485.1 Sphingomonadales bacterium | reverse complement strand
ACTGCAGCGGCCAGCATAAACCACTTGGTCAAATGAACCGAGCCGAAGGCCCCACTCTGAAACCGCGCGAGCAATTCAGCTCGCATCAATATCACCGCAAAAGTGCCGATGTCCGCGTAGATGTAGTTAAACAGCACGAAGGACCACGCCAGCGCCAGCGTCGCCCGAACGTGCGTGCCGTTCCCCGGGTCTACGTTATTGTTGGCGGAGTGCATGCAACGCCTTCGTGCAGACTGCGAGCTGGGGGACACGCAGCGAAGGCGTCCGACTCAAGCCGTTCCCCCGTCCAGCCCGTCGGAAAACCATCCGCCCGAACAGTGCAACGGGGACTCCGCCCGCGGGCTCGACACCGCCCTCGTAGCCATGATCGATGATGTGGTGCGCTTGCATGTTCACGCTTGCCTGCTTTGTGCTATCGATCCGAGTGTTACGAAAACAACACACCCCTAGTATATGTCTTCGCGGGTCAGCAGTGTGGCCTGAGGTTGCAGGACCCCGATGCGATGCTTGAAATGACCGTTGCAGCGGGTTTCGCCAGGGGCCTGATCGATCTGGCCGTAGAAAAGGGCGCGGCGCGCGCGGCGCTGACGGATCGGGCCGGCATTAATCCAGTCGATCTCGAGGATCAGGACAATAGAATCCCCTTCGAGCGCTACGCCACTCTCATGCGCGCGGCGAAGGCGCTAACCGGGGATCCAGCGCTTGCGCTTCACTTTGGCGAGGGAATCGACATTCGGGAGCTGTCGATCGTCGGACTCCTCAGCGAAGGCTGCACTACCACGATGGAAGCCTTTGCGCAGGTCAATCGCTATTCCAGGCTGACGGTTGACGTGGACCTCGGGGGCGCAGATCGGCTTGGGCTCGAGCAGCGCGAGGGCAAAGTCTGGATTGTGGACAGGCGTCCCCACCCGAATTCCTTTCCCGAGCTGACCGAAAGCGCTTTCGCTCGATTTGCATCCGCAGCCCGGCGGTTTGGTCTCGCGGTACCGACCACCGAGGTTCACCTCACTTACAAAGCGCCCTCGTATCGCGCGGAGTACGACCGGATTTTCGGCGCGCCAGTGCTGTTCGAATGCGATTGGAATGCGATTCAGATCGACCCGGAGATAATGACGCTCAAGATCGGCGCGCAACCGCGCTACCTTTTCGGCATCTTATGCGATCGGGCGGACGCCTTGCTCTTGGATCTGCAGCGTTCGCAAACGACGCGAGGTCACGTCGAGAGTCTCCTGATGCCAATGTTGCATACCGGCGAGGTAAACATTGATGCCGTCGCCGCAAAGCTGGGGGTTAGCCGTCGAACTCTTTACCGCAAACTCAAGGCGGAACGCACGACCTTCGAAACCGTGCTCGACGCACTTCGGCTCCAGCTTGCACTAGGTTATCTAAGCGGAGGCAAGGTTTCGGTGAACGAGACTGCCTACCTCGTCGGATTTTCCGATCGCGCCGCCTTCTCGCGCGCCTTCAAGCGCTGGACCGGACTCACGCCAGGGGGTTATGTAACGTCCCTTCGCCGAGTTGATTGAGTCAGAAGTTGCTGATCCTGTCTTAGTACTTGCGCGCCGGACGAGAGCAGCGCCGCCGCGGCAAGGCGACGACGCTTAGGAAGCGACGCGTTTTTCTGCGGACCACCCCTGGCTCGCCCCTTTCCCATCGGGCGCGGGAGCGGCTAAGGCGGTTTGCCATGTTCACCGGGATCATCACGGACGTCGGCCGCGTCGTCGCGGCGGAGGAGCGGGGCGATTTGCGCCTCCGGATCGCCTGCGGCTACGACATGGCGACCGTCGGCCTCGGCGCCTCGATCGCCTGCTCGGGCGTCTGCCTCACCGTGGTCGACAAGGGCGACGACTGGTTCGCCGTCGACGTCTCCGGTGAGACCCGCAGCCGAAGCGCGCCGGGCCTGTGGCAGGAAGGGGCAAAGCTCAACCTCGAGCGCTCGCTGCGGCTCGGCGACGAGCTCGGCGGCCATATCGTCACCGGCCATGTCGACGCGGTCGGCGAGGTCGAGGCTGCAGTCGAGGTCGGCGGCTCGGTGCGGCTGACGGTGATCGCTCCGGCCGAGCTCGAGGGTTATGTAGCGCCGAAGGGCTCGATCGCGCTCGACGGCGTCTCGCTCACCGTCAACGAGGTCGAACCGGTGTCGGACGGCGTCCGCTTCGCCTTGAACATCATCCCCCACACCGCCGCCCAGACCAGCTTCGCCGACGTCGCGGCCGGGCGGAAGGTCAATATCGAGATCGACGTCCTCGCCCGCTACATCGGCCGCATGCTCGAGCTGAGGCGCTAGATGGAGCGCGGCTTCCTCTCCTCGCCCGAGGAGCTGATCGACGAGGCGCGCAACGGACGCATGTTCATCCTCGTCGACGACGAGGATCGGGAGAATGAGGGCGACCTCGTCATCCCCGCCCAGATGGCGACGCCCGATGCGATCAACTTCATGGCCCGGCACGGCCGCGGCCTCATCTGCCTCGCTCTGACCCGCCAGCGGGTCGAGCAGCTCGGCCTCGAGCTGATGAGCCGCAACAACGGCACCAGGCACGAGACCGCCTTCACCACCTCGATCGAGGCCAAGGAAGGGGTGACGACCGGCATTTCGGCGGCGGACCGCGCCCGCACCGTCTCGGTGGCGATCGACGCCGGCAAGGGGCGCGAGGACATCTGCACCCCCGGCCACGTCTTCCCTCTGGTCGCCCGCGACGGCGGGGTGCTGATCCGCGCGGGCCATACCGAGGCCGCGGTCGACGTCGCCCGGCTCGCCGGGCTCAACCCGTCCGGCGTGATCTGCGAGATCATGCGCGAGGACGGGACGATGGCGCGGATGGACGATCTCGTCGCCTTCGCCCAGCTTCACGGCCTCAAGGTGGGGACGATCCGCGACCTCATCGCCTACCGGCTGAAGAAGGACCATCTCGTCGAGCAGACCGGCGAAGCGAGCTTCGAGAGCCGCTGGGGCGGCACCTGGACGGCGAAAAGCTTCCTCAACAAGGCGCTCGGCACCGAGCAGGTGGCGCTGGTCAAGGGAACGATCGATCGTTCGAAGCCGACGCTGGTACGGATGCACCAGCTCAGCCTCTTCTCCGACGCGTTCGGCGAGGAGAGCGGCCGCGGCGGCATGCTGAGGGGCGCGATGAAGATCATCGGCGAGGAAGGCAGCGGTGTGATCGTCGTTCTCAACCGGGCGATGCCCGACGCTTTGTCGGCGGCGCTCAACCTGCGCTCCGGCAAGAACGCGGCGAAGGGGCCGGACGAGCTCCGCGTCTATGGCGGCGGCGCCCAGATCCTGTCCGCCCTCGGAGTCCACGACATGATCCTTTTGACCAACACCCACCACACGCCGGTCGCGCTCGGCGGCTACGGCCTCGCCATCGTCGGCGAGCGGCCGATCCCGCTCGAGGATTAGCAATGGCCCGGATCCTGATCGTCGAGGCGCGCTTCTACGAGCATCTGAACGACCTTCTTCTGGCCGGCGCCCGCGCCGCGATCGAGGCGGCGGGGCACAGCCACGAGACGGTGACGGTGCCGGGCGCGCTCGAAGTGCCGGCGGCGATCGCGCTGGCGGCGGAAGGCGGGCGCTACGAGGCGTTCGTGGCCTTGGGGGTGGTGATACGGGGCGAGACCTACCATTTCGAGATCGTCGCCGGCGAGAGCGCGCGCGGCATCATGGCGCTGACGCTGGACGGGCTGGCGATCGGCAACGGCATCCTCACCGTCGAGAACGAGGCTCAGGCGCTGGCCCGGGCCCGGCCCGACGAGAAGGACAAAGGCGGCGAGGCGGCGAAGGCGGCGCTCGCGATGCTGGCGCTGAGGAAGCGCTTCGGCTGAGGTCGTCCCTCGGCGAAGCCGTGCTTCCCCGGTTCCCGGCGAAGGCCGGGATCCAGTTCTTCCGTCGGCACGGCTGGACCCCGGCCTTCGCCGGGGAACTTTTACGGCAGCAGCGCCGCCAGGTCGGCGCTGACGTCCACCCGCTTGCCGGCGCCGAAATTGGGGGAATAGCTCGGCTTCCTGACCGGAAAGACGGTCGCCTTGCCGTCCTGCGACCATTTGCCGTCGAAGAAGAGATCGCGCTCCTTCTCGCGGCGCGGGATGATCTCGGGCGGCTTGCGCCAGTTCATGAAATCGTTGCGCGCGCCCGCCTGGTCGCCGGCCTTCCATTTCCTCACCCAGTCGGCCTTGCCGATCGCGCCGGTATTGTAGTGGAAGGACAAGGCGCCGGCGAATTGCGCCTCGGTGAGGGCGTGGCCGGCGAAGGCCGCCTCGACCGCGGGCACGTATTTTTCGCGCAGCAGCTCGATGAACACCTCCAGGCAGTTCCTGGTCGATTGCGGCTTGTCGAGATAAGCGGGATGGACGAGGTGGCCCGAGGCGTTGGTGACTCCGACGCTCCAGGTCCAGATGCCCTTGCTGTCCTTGTAGCATTCCTCGACGATCGCCTCGTGGGCGATCAGCTCCTGCACGACTTTCGCGGTCAGCTTGTTGGCCATTTCCTCGTCCCCCCTCTTCGGCATTCCTGCCGATCGAAGAGTGGCGCGACGGGCGGAGGAGTCAATCCTAGCGGCGCAGCCAGCGCCTTCTCGCGAACCAGGCGAGCACCGCCGCGCCGACGAGGACGCAGAAGACCACCACTCCCCAGAAGGCCCAGTGGGTGTGGGCATAAGGTATGCCCTCGACGTTCATTCCGAGCAGGCCGGTGATGAAGGTCAGCGGCAGGAAGATGAAGGCGACGATCGAGATCAGCAGAGATCTCTGGTCGAGATCCTCGGCGCGAAGGTCGGTGAGCTGCTCGTGGAGCAATGCGGCGCGCTCGCGCACCGCTTCGAGTTCCTCGGCCATGCGCGCAAAGCGGTCGGCCGCCTCGCGGATGTGGAGCCGGTCCTCCTCCGCGAGCCATTCGAAATCGAGCTGGGCGAGGGTGAGGAGCGCGTCACGGTCGGGAGCGACGAAGCGGCGATAGGCGATCGCTTCCGAGCGGGTGCGGGCGATGATGCTGCGCAGCCGCCAGACCACGCGCGGATCCATCTCGGTCTCGCAATCGTCGAGCCGGTCGCCGAGGGCGGCGACCTGCGGGTCGAGCTGCTCGCTGATCGTCCGGGCAAAGGCGGCGACGAGGTCGCCGGGGTCGAGGATGTGCCCGGCCTTCATCTGCTCGACGACGACCGAAGTGGCCGCCAGCGGATAGCGTGTGACCGAATTGACCTTACCCCGCCGCACCCACATCCGGATCGACAGCAGGCGGTCGCTCTCCTGGATCCCCTCAGCCGCCGGACCGCGCAGGTTGACGATGGCGCCTTCCTCGATCCGGTCGCAGCGCGGCCGGGTCTCGGTCGCGATCAGCGCATTGGCGGCGACGTCGGGTATGTCGGGGCCGAGCAAAGCCGAGCGCTCCGCCTCGTCGTCGCTCTCGACGTGGATCCAGACGAAACCGGGACCGGCATAAGCGGCCGCCTCCTCGGGCGTCACCGCCCGCACCGGTCCGTCGCCGACGAGGAGGGCGAGGCAGCTCATCCCCGCTCCGCCAGGAACGCCATGATGGCCGGGGCGAGGTCGGCCTGCTTCAGCCCCAGAGCGAGATTGGCGAGGACGAAGCCGAGCTTGTGGCCGCAATCGTGGCGTTCGCCGTCGAAGGCGAGGCCGTGGAAGGGCTGGGTGCCGATCAGGGCGGCCATGGCGTCGGTCAGCTGGATCTCGCCGCCGGCGCCCTTCGGAATTTCGCCGAGAACCTGCATGATCTCCGGCTGCAGCACGTAGCGGCCCGGGAGCATGAGGTTGGAAGGGGCCGTGCCAGGTTCCGGCTTCTCGACCAGGCCGAGGATCTCGGTGAGATTGCCGTCGGTGGCGCCGGGCTGAATGACTCCATATTTGTGAGTCTCCTCCGGCGGCACTTCGAGGACGGCGACGACGTTGCCGCCGACCCGTTCATAGGCGTCGACCAGCTGGCGGGTGCAATTGGGGGTGCCGACCATCACCTCGTCGGGCAGGAAGACGGCGAACGGCTCGTCGCCGACGATGTCGCGCGCGCACCAGACGGCATGGCCGAGCCCGAGCGGCTCCTGCTGGCGGACCGAGACGACCGCGCCGGGCGGCAGCCGGGCGCCGGCGAGCGCGTCGAGCGATTTGCCGCGGGCCGTCATCACCGCCTCGAGCTCGTAGGCGATGTCGAAATGGTCTTCGAGCGCCGTCTTGCCGCGCCCGGTGACGAAGATCATCTGCTCGATCCCCGCCTCGAGCGCCTCCTCGACCGCATATTGGATGAGCGGCCGGTCGACGACGGTCAGCATCTCCTTGGGCACGGCCTTGGTGGCCGGAAGGAAGCGCGTACCGAGGCCGGCGACGGGGAAGACCGCCTTTCTGACTTTCTTCAAACTATTCTCCGGAAGCTGGTGCGGACGGCCGGCCGGTCAGCCGGTCGGTGGAAGGTCGAACGGATCGTCCTCGCGCTCTTCGGAGCGGCGCAGGCCGTCGTCCTGGCGGGCGGGGCGGGCGTTGGGCGGCGGCGTCAGCAGCTCCTCAGTGGTCGGCGCCCGCGCCGCCATGGCCGGCTTGGGCGGCATGGCGTTGGCGGTCTTCGGCTGCAACGGCTCCATATTGCCGCAGGCGGCGAGGAGGGCGAGGCCGAGGAGGGAGAGCGGGACGCGCATGATGCAGCCGCCGCCATAGCCGAAGCCGCCGCGCCCGGCCAAGGCCAATCCGCGACGGCGGACACCGGCATGGCAGTGGCGATCGACCGTCGACCGTCACCCTGAACTTGTTTCAGGGTCCAGTTCCCGGCCCGCGAGGCGGCTCGACCCTGGATGCTGAAACAAGTTCAGCATGACGGCCACGGGTTGCCGCCGCCGTCCGTGCGACCTAGGCGGCGGCATGCGGCCCATCCTGCTCCTGCTTCTTGCCCTCTCCGCCTGCAGCCAAAGCGGCGGCGACAGCAATTCGACGGCCCCCGACCAGCCTGCCTGGTCCGGCCCCAAGGAGCCCGCGCCGACGGGAAAGCTCGACCGCTCCCACGCCGGCAGCGCCGCGCCGTCGACGGCATTCCAGGATCCGGACGGTCAGGCCGCCGCACTGGCCGATTTCCGCGGCAAGCCGCTGCTCCTAAACCTGTGGGCGACCTGGTGCGCGCCCTGCGTCGCCGAGATGCCGACTCTCGACGCGCTCGCCGGACGCGAGGGGGAGCAGCTGCAGGTGCTGACGGTGAGCCAGGATCTCAACGGACGCGACAAGGTCGAAGCCTTCTTCCGCAAGCAGGGCTATCGCAAGCTCGAGACCTGGCTCGATCCGGACATGGCGCTGATGGAAGCGCTGAAGGTCGACACGCTGCCGACGACGATCCTCTATGACGGGGACGGCCGCGAAGTCTGGCGGGTCACCGGGATGGAGGATTGGGAGAGCGGGCGGGCGGCCCTGCTGCTGAAGGAAGCATGGGCCGTCACCCCGGCGGAAGCCGCGGCCTCATCGAGGAGGTGACGCCAGGCGTTTCCGGCACGAGGTCTCGGCTTTCGCCGGGATGACGATCAGTCCCGGAGCAGCTCGTTGATTCCGGTCTTGGCGCGGGTGCGGGCGTCGACGCGCTTGACGATGACCGCGCAGGCGAGGCCCGGGCCGCCGTCGCGGCCGGGGAGCGTGCCGGGGACGACGACCGAATAAGCGGGCACCCGGCCGATGTGGATCTCGCCGCTGGCGCGGTCGACGATCTTGGTCGACGCGCCGAGGAAGACGCCCATCGAAAGCACCGCGCCCTCCTCCACGATCACCCCTTCGGCGACCTCGGAGCGGGCGCCGATGAAGCAATCGTCCTCGACGATGACGGGTCCGGCCTGCAGCGGTTCGAGCACCCCGCCGATGCCGGTGCCGCCGGAGATGTGGACGTTGCGGCCGATCTGGGCGCAGCTCCCGACCGTCGCCCAGGTGTCGATCATCGTCCCCTCGCCGACATAGGCGCCGATGTTGACGAAGCTCGGCATCAGCACCGCGCCCTTGCCGACGAAGGCGCCGCGGCGGACGATCGCTCCGGGCACGGCGCGGAAGCCGGCGCCGGCGAAGCGGTTGGGGCCCCATTCCGCGAATTTGGACGGGACCTTGTCCCACCAATGGGCGCCGCCGGGGCCGCCTTCGATCGCCTCCATCGGAGTCAGCCGGAAGGAGAGCAGGACCGCCTTCTTGAGCCACTGGTTGACGGTCCAGCCGTCGGCGCCTTTCTCGGCGACCCGCGCCTCGCCCGAATCGAGCAGGGCGATCGCCAAGTCGACCGCCTGGCTCACCTCGGGCTCCTCACCGGTGAGCGAGTCGCGCCTTTCCCAGGCCTGCTCGATCGTCGCCTTCAGCGCCTCGCTCATGCCGCTTCCCCTCCGGTGATCTCGGTCAGCCATTCGGCGATATCGGCAATGCGGTAATCGATAAAGGCGGGATCGGCGTCGTGGCTCGCCTGCTCCGAGCCGTTGTCGACCCAGACGGTGGTCATCCCGAGCCGCTTCGCAGGGACGAGGTTGCGCGCCATGTCCTCGGCGAAGAGCGCCCGTTCGGGGACGATGGCGAGCCGCTCGCACATCGCCGCATAAGCGCGCGGATCGGGCTTGGGGACATAGTCCATGGCGTGGATGTCGTGGACCGCGTCGAAGGCGTTGGCGAGGCCGAGTCGGTCGAGCACCCGCCGCGCATAGGCCTCGTCGCCGGTGGTGAAGACGAACTTGCGGCCCGGCAGCCTGTCCAGCGCCGCCACCACCCGCGGGTCGGCGGTGAGTCGGGCGAGGTCGATGTCGTGGACATGGTCGAGGAAGTCGCGCGGCTCGACGCCATGCTCCTTCATCAGCCCGGCGAGGGTGGTGCCGTGGTCACGGAAGAAACCCTTCTGGACGCTACGTGCTTCCACCATGGTGCAGCCGAGCCGTTGTGCGATATACTCCCCCATGCGGACGTCGATCAGCTCGAACAGGTTGGCCGAGGCGGGATAGAGGCTGTTGTCGAGGTCGAAGATCCAGCAGTCGATCGACGCGAGCGGGGCGGGCAGCATGGCGCCCTCATAGGGGGCGGCGGCCCTTCAGCAAATTGAAAGCATCAGGCGCCTAGGAACGAATCGGAAAACTCCAAGATTTCTAAATGCTTAGCCGGTCAGCCGGAAGGACGGAGATGAACGCCAGGCTTAGTCGCAACGTGCTGCTGATGACCGCCTGCGCGGCCGCTCTGGTGCTTTCGGGCTGCGGCGGCGGCGGCACGGGCGGCGGGGTCGCGCCGATCGCCTCGCCCCCGCCGGCGCCTCCCCCCCCGCCACCGC
>JAXDPG010000217.1:0-3774 GCA_034668485.1 Sphingomonadales bacterium | reverse complement strand
GACGTGCCCAAGCAGAGCCTTTACGAGAACGACCGGCGCGAGCTGCGCGCCGCCTATCTTGCCCGGCTCGCCGCCGCCGGGGTCGACGTCGCCTACGTGCTGACCGCCAAGCGAAGCGAGGGACCCTGGCTCGGGGAGGGGGCGAGCGAGCTTCTCTGCGCTTATCTGCGCCTTCCGCCCGACCTGCAGGACGCGCTGCGCAGCCTCGCCGGCGACCTCAGCCGCCAGTTCGTCTAGGCGCCTGACGGCAGGGGCCGGGCCGCGGTTCGAGCGCGGACCCTCGGTCGCCGCGCGTGTCCCCGAGCTGGATTTGGCGGGGCCGGTCTGACGCCGTCCTCCTTTTTCGCGCTGCAACAATCGAGACAAGAAAGGCCCGGCCGCGGCACAGGCCGGTCATGCGCCGAGCCTAGACCGGGCGCCACGGCCATTCCGGCCGCGGAAAGGGCGGGGGCCTCCCCCGCGAACAGTTGCCGCCATGAACCCGCCAAGCGTCCGCAATCTCCTCGTCGCCGCCAGCGCCGTTCTGCTGGTCTTCACGCCGGTCCGCTCGCTGCGCGCGGCGGAGATCGCCGAGACCGCGGCCGCTTCCGCCCCGCTCCAGCCGGGCGAGTTCGTCTGGCAGCCCGAGCGCGCCGCCGCGGGCGAGGTCGAGATCGTCGTCAGCCTCCCGCTCCAGCGCGCCTACGTCTATCGCGGCGGCGCTCTGATCGGGGTCAGCACGGTCTCGACCGGCCGCCCAGGCCATTCGACCCCGACCGGCCGGTTCGACATCCTCCAAAAGCAGCGCGAACATTATTCGAACCGCTACAACAATGCTCCGATGCCGTTCATGCAGCGGCTGACCTGGGACGGGATCGCGCTCCACGCCGGCCAGATACCGGGCCGCCCGGCCTCGCACGGCTGCGTGCGCCTCCCGCTCGCCTTCGCCCGCCAGCTGTTCGCGGTGACCCGGGTCGGCGCCTCGGTCCATATCATCGAGCAGGCGCCGGCGCCCGCGGAAGCGCTGGCCATGGTCCGCGGCGACGGCCGCTATGCCGGCCTGAGCGGGCCTCTGGAGGCGGTGCCCGCCGGCACCGACTGAGCCGGGCTCAGGGCGCCGCCGCGACGTCGAAGGCGACGGAGATGCGCTCGGCGCCGTCGCCCGGCGGCACCGTCTCGTGCGGGACGAAGGCGGGGAAGAGCAGCAGGGTGCCGGGCACCGGCTCGACCTCGAGCACCGGCCAGGGCGGCTCGACTCCGGCCCAGTCCGGAAGCGCGCCGATGCGGATCATGCCCGGTCGCGGGGCGCCTTCCTCGGGGCCGTCGCGGCGGGCGCTGACATAATAGACTCCGGTCAGCCAGCAGCCGGGATGATGGTGGAGGAGCTGGTGGCCGGCGCCGCGGAACAGCAGCGCCCACGGCGTCAGCCGGGCCCGGGAGGGCCGGGCGCGGACGAACGGATGGTCGCCCGAAAGCGCTCCGGCATAAGCGTCGACCGCGGCCCGGATCGCCAAGATCAAAGCGGGCGCCGCGCGATCCCCGGCGGCGGGGAAAAGGCGGGTTCGAAGGCCCGACCGGGTGGCGTGGCCGGCCGGATCCCTGTGCAGGCTGGGATTGGCGGCGATCTCCGAGCGGAGGGCCTCGCCAAAGCCCTCGGCGCCGCCGAAGCCGGACGGCGCCGGCAGCGGCGCCCGCCTGAGGAAGCGGTCGAGCCCCATCAGCCCGGCCGCTTCGCCGCCGCGCCCGAGCTGCGCCAGCGCCACCGCCTTGTAATGGAGCGCGTGGGCCGCGGCCGGATCGTGGCGGAGCACCTCCTCGCACAGGCGCAGCAGCTCGCCGGGATCGCCGCGCGCCCGCCTGACCCGCGATTCGAGCAGATCGGCGTCGGCGGGATCGGCGGCCGCGACGGCCGGTTCGAGGGGGAGGGTCTCGGCGCGGCGGCCGTGGCGGACGAGAAGCTTGAAGGCGAAGGTCGAGGCCCAGGGCGCCGAGCGGGCGCGGGCGCAGGCCAGCGCGCCCTCGACGTCGCCGAGGCGGCCGAGGGCGTGAGCGAGCTCCTCGTGCAGCGGCTCCTCGCCGGGAAAGCGGCGGCACGCCGCGATCAGGCCTGAAGCCGCCTCCTCCAGCTTCCCCGCCCCGCCGAGCGAGCGCGCCAGGAGGAGGTGAAGGGAAGGATCGCCGGGAGCGGCGGCCACGGCGGAGCGGGCCAGCTCGACGGCGGCCAGCTGATGCCCGGGCGACCGCGGACTGGCCCAGCGAACGGGCTTGCCCGTCAGGTCAGGACAGGAGATCGGCCGCGTCGACGTCCGCCCCATCCGTTCCCTCGGCGCCGGCCGTCAGAAGCTTGTCCACCTCCGGGCGGGCCCATTCGACCCTGGCTTTCGCCGCAACGGAGTCCTCGATCCGGTCATTCTGCCGCTCGCTCATAGGCCATTCCTTCCCTGGGACCTCGCAAAAACTAGCAACCCTCGACGGGGCCGACAACAGCGATCGAGCCGCCGACGGCGGCGATCGCCGGGGTCCGTGCAAGTCGGCGAGCGGGGCTGCCGTCAGGACGGGATGTCGTCCCCGGGGGCTTCGCAATGACTGCCGACCCTAGCGCTTCGCCTTGCCGCCGCCGCCGCCCGCCGGCGCCGCCTGGAGGCCCTTGGCCCGGTTGGGGAGGGACCATTGGTTGTCGGTCAGCTCCAGATCCTGGAAGATCGGGTTGGTGAGCGCGACGACTCCGATCTTGCCGGGGTCGGTGGCCAGGCCGGTGAGATATTGCCCGGTCTTGCCGGTGCCGCGCGACGGGTAAGCGGCGCGGTGGTGGCAGTTCATGCAGTTGGTCTGGATCGGGTGATCGGCGGCGAGCTCGATATAGGGGTTGAAATGGACCCCCCAGACCGGCGGGTGGGTGCTGGCCGCCATGCCGTAGGTCGAGGCCATCTGATAGTGGCGCCAGGGGCCCTGCGCCGACGGGATGATCGGCTTGTCCTTGCCCTGCTGGCCGTCGTCGGGACGATCGCTCCAGAAGACCGACTGGAAGGTCCAGGCCGGCTGCTCCTTGGTCATGATGTGCATGGCGATGAGGACGAGATAATCGCCCTGCCGGAACGGGCGGTTGTAGGCGTAGATGGCCGAGGCGTCGAGCAGGGCTCGGTCGCATTCCTCCATGCTCGCGAGGTCGGGCTGGTAATGGTAGAATTGGTCGACGGTCACGATCCGCGCCTGCCGGTAGGTGACCGGGGCGGTGCCGCCGGTGGCGAGCGTCACGCCGCCGTAGAGGTAGGTGACGTCGGTGGCCGAGGGCCTGGTCGGCCGGGCCGACACCGCGACCGCGCGCGGCCATATCTTCTGATTCTCGAAGCCGGCATAGGTATCGTTGTCCTGGGTCGCATTGTCCCACAGCGGCAGCGCCGAATAGCCGCTCGACGGCACCGGCCACATCATCGGCTTCAGGACGATCGAGCCGGGCGGCATCTGGCCCATCGTGCCGATCTGGCCCTTGGCCGGCATCTTCTGCTGAAGGGTGCTCTGAAGGTAGGAGCCGGTGCTCCGGATCCAGTTGTAGGCGACCGGATTGTAGATCACTCCGGCGATCATGACGTCGCCGTTGTTGGCGAAGCTGGCGCCGTCGGTGAGCCCGCCATTCTGGTAGCATTTGCCCTTCTGGAGCGCCGCCGGCACCGGATAGGTGGGGCCGTTGGGGAGCTGGATCGGATCGGACGAGGCGTCGCTATTGGCGCGGCGATTGGCGCCGAGCGCAAGGCCGGCGGGCCGTGCCGCCGCGACCGAGGCGGGCGTCGCGGCGCC
>JAXDPG010000216.1:0-2597 GCA_034668485.1 Sphingomonadales bacterium | reverse complement strand
TCGGCCGGATCAGGTTCAGCTCCTCCCGCCGGGCGTCGCGCGCCGTCACCCGGGCGTCGTAGGAGGCCTGGGCCTCCTGGACGGCGTGACTGGCTTGGACGACCCGGGACTGGCCGGCATTCACCAGGCTGCCTAGCTCCTGCATGCGCGAGGCGTGAAGCGAGCGCTCGATCATCATCTGGCTCGCCGCCGCCTGGTCGGCGGGGGCCGGATAGGCGGGCTCGCGGCCCGCCACCTCGGCCGACAGGCGCGCGATCTTCATTCCAAGGGCGTTGGCCGAGGCCTCGCCACTACCCAATTCGGCGCCGGTGGCGGTGCGATCGAGCCGGATCAGCTCCTGGCCGGCCTTCACCTGCTGGCCGGTCCTGACGTTGATCGCTTCGATTACGCCGCCTTCGAGGTTGGAGACGACCTGGAGCTGGGAGGTGGCGATCACCCGGCCCTGGCCGCGCACCGTCCGGTCGAGCTCCGTCAGCGACGCCCAGGCGATGAAGGCGACGAAGAAGGCGACCACCACCCACAGCAGGATGTTCGACGCCGTGCGCGGCTTGATCCGGTCGGTGAGGTCTTCGATGTGGGCGTGCTCGCTCATGGTTCAGGCCGCCTTGGTCGGCTGCGACTGCCGAGTGATCTGCTTGAGCACCTCGTCGCGCGGGCCGTCGGCGATCACCTTGCCGCGGTCGACCAGCATGATCCGGCTGACCAGGGCGAGCAGGGGCGGACGGTGGGTGATCAGGACCAGGGTGCGGCCCTTGAGCTCGTCCTGGAGCCGCTGGATCAAAGCCGTCTCGGTCTGCGAATCCATCGCGCTGGTCGGCTCGTCGAAGACCAGGACCGGCGGCTGTCCGGCGAGCGCCCGGGCCAGCGCGATCGACTGGCGCTGGCCCCCGGACAGCCCTTCGCCGCGGTCGGCCAGCCGCAGGTCGTAGCCGTTGGCGATCTGGCCCATGAACTGATGGGTTCCCGAAAGCTCGGAGGCGCGCAGCAATTCCTCGTCGTCGACATGGCCGCGGCCGAGGCCGATATTCTCGCGCACCGAGCCGGTCAGGAGAACGCTCTCCTGAAGCGCAGTGCCGATGTAGCGGCGCATCTCGAGCGGATCGAGCTGGCGGATGTCGGTGCCGTCGATCATCACCAGCCCCTCTTCGGGCGGGTAGAGGCCGAGCAGCAGCCGGGCGATGGTCGACTTCCCCGAACCTACACGCCCGAGCAAGCCGACATGTTCGCCCGGCTCGATCGTGAAATTGAGATCCTCGAGGGTCTTCTCCGGCGCGCCGGGATAGCGGAAGCTGACGTTGCGGAACTCGATCCGGCCCTTGAGGCCGGCGAGCTTGAGGCCCTCGCCCTGGGGGCCTTCCGGCGGCAGGTTCATCATCTCGTTCAACTGACGGTAGGCGGTCCGCGTCGAGGTCATCCGCGACAGCAGCTGCGAGATCTGCGCCAGCGGCGCGACCGCCCGGCCGCCGAGGATCGAGCAGGCGATGAGCCCGCCCATCGTCATCTCCTGGTGGGCGATCATCCCCACGCCGACGATGACGACGCCCGCATAGGAGATCGTCCCCGCCGAGGTCGCGGTGGTGACTCCGATGCTCGAGATGAGCCGCTGCCTGAGCGAGCTGTCGGCGTGATTCTCCATCGCCTTGTCCCAGCGGCGGGCGAGCAGCGGACCGGCGCCCGCGGCTTTCACCGTCTCGAGGCCGCCGATCGTCTCGACCAGCACCGACTGCTTGGCCATGCCCTCGCTCATCGCCCTGGCCGAGAGCCGGTCCATCGCCGGCTGGGTGAGCGCACCGACCGCGACCACGATCGGGATCATCACCGCCGGCACCAGCACCAGCCAGCCGCCGATGATCGCGATCACCAGCAGAGTGAGGAGGATGAAGGGCAGGTCGACGACCGCCGTCATCGTCGCCGAGGTGAAGAAGTCGCGCAGCGCCTCCAGCTCGCGCATCAGGCCGGTCAGCGAACCGGTCGAGCCCTTCTTGAGGTCGAGGCGCAGGCGAAGCAGGCGCTGGAACAGGGTCTCGCCGACCTCGCGGTCGATCGAGGCGCCGGCAATGTCGACGAAATAGGCCCGCAAGAGCTTCAGCATGAAGTCGAAGATGACGATGATGGCGAGGCCGATCGACAGCGCCACCAGCGACGAGGTGGCGTTGTTCGGCACCACCCGGTCGTAGACGGTCATCGTGAACAGCGAGGTCATCAGGCCGAAGACGTTGATCAGCACCGCCGCGAGCGCGACCTTGAGATAGACTGGCCGGTTGCGCCGCATCGGCTCCATCAGCCAGGCCGCGAAGCGCGGCTCCGAGGCCTTGAACTCGAGTTCCCTACTCATCCTGGCCTCCGACGCGGGCGGGATCGATGCCCAGCGAATCGAGCAGGTTGCCGGTCCGCGAAAGCAGCACGTAGCGAGCCGCGTCGAGCTCCGCGAGCGTGCGGATGAAGGCGGTCGCGGTCTCGAAATAGGAATCTTCGGCGGCGACCACGTCGAACAGATTGCCGCGCGCGTTGATGAAGCGCTCGATCAGCACGTCGCGCGACCGGCGGCTGGCGAGGTAGCTCGCCTCCAGCGCCGTCAACTGCTCCTCGAGCGCCTT
>JAXDPG010000215.1:0-7721 GCA_034668485.1 Sphingomonadales bacterium | reverse complement strand
GTCGGCGACGTCCTGTTCAAGGGATCGATCGGCCGGACTGATTTCCCGATGGGCAACCACCAGGACCTGCTCGACGCGATCACGGGCCGGCTGTGGCCGCTGGGCGACGACACCGCCTTCGTTCCCGGCCACGGCCCGATGAGCACCTTCGGCGAGGAGCGCCGCACCAACCCGTTCGTCGCCGACCGGGTGCTCGCGGAGGCGGCGCATCGATAATCCAGGTTAAGCGTTACACTGCCGATACGAACGGAGGACACGCCATGGACCGGGTTTTCACGGCGGTCGCGTCGCGAATCGCGATGGCGGCGGGAAAGCCGCTGACTTTCATGGTCGCCTTCGGCCTGATCCTGGTCTGGATCGTGACCGGCCCGCTGTTCGGTTTCTCCGACACTTGGCAACTGGTCGTCAATACGGCGACCACGATCGTCACCTTCCTGATGGTGTTCCTCATCCAGAACAGCCAGAATCGCGATGCCGCCGCCATGCAGGCCAAGCTGGACGAGCTGATTCGCGCCGTGCCCAAGGCGCGCGGCCAGTTCATCGGCATCGAGCATCTCACCGATCAGGAGATCGAGGACATCCGCCAGGCGCTCGAACGCGAAGTCACGGCCAAGGGCTCCGGCAAGACGGCGACGGCCGGCAAGTCCGTGGCCCAGTTGCTGCGTCGCCGCTGACCCTAGGCGGCGGCGTAGGTGATGCTCGCCGCCCCCTGGTGCAGATAGGGCAGGACGATCGCGTAGAGGGCGAGGCCGAGCAGAATGACGCCGGTCGCCATCACGCCGATCATCCTCAGCCGGAGCGGGTCCGGGCGGGGCCGGTCCATGCCGAGGCCGTGGGCGATGCGGGCGAGGATGTAGACGACGCCGACGATCCACAGCCACAGCCGCGAACCCTCGGCCAGCTCGATCAGGCCGATCAGGATGAGGACGAAGGGCGTATATTCGATGAAATTGGCCTGGGCCCGCATGCGCGCCGTCAGCGCTTCGTTGCCGCCGTCGCCGATCGAGATCTTGTGGGCGAGGCGCATCTGGCCGACCCGGCGGGCAAGCCAGATGTTGAGCAAAGCCGCGGCCCCGGTGATGGTGAGCGTGATCGGCAGAATCATGGCGTGCCTCCCCCCTGCAATGCCCCGGGGGTCGCACGTGCCGCCCGTGCTTGCAACTGCAGGGAAATCCGCTATAGGCGGCACCGCTCAGCGCGCACCTCGGCCGCACGGCCAGCGGCCATTCCCGCCGTTGACCATTGGCCCTGTGCTCGCCACATCAACGAACCCTAGATACGAACAGGTGCCAGGATGGCCGTCCCCAAGAGAAAAACCACGCCGTCGAAGCGCAACATGCGCCGCAGCCATCACGCGCTGAAGCCGGGCAACTACCAGGAATGCAAGAATTGCGGCGAGCTTCACCTGCCGCACAATCTCTGCGCCGCCTGCGGCCATTATAACGGGCGTGAAATCCGGCCGATCGAGGCGTAAGACGGCCGCGGGCGGCTTACGGGAGACGGTATTGGTGGGCAGCGGGCCGCGGATCGCAATCGACGCGATGGGCGGCGATGTCGGGCCCGAGGTGATGCTGGCAGGCGCCGCGCGCGCCTTCCGCCGGCGTCAGGACCTCTCCTTCATCCTGTTCGGAGACGAGTCGGTGCTGAAGGCCGAGCTGGCCAAGCACGAGGCGCTGCGCCCGGTCTGCGAGATCGTCCACGCCGCCGACGTCATCACCGCCGAGGACAAGCCGAGCCAGGCGATCCGCCGCGCCAAGACCACTTCGATGGGCCTCGCCATCGCCGCGGTGAAGGCGGGCGACGCCCAGGCGGCTGTCTCGGGGGGCAATACCGGCGCTCTGATGGCGATGTCGAAGCTGGCTCTACGCACCATGCCGGGCATCGACCGGCCCGCTTTGGCCGCCCTGCTGCCGACCCTAGGCGACAACGATCTCGTCATGCTCGACCTCGGCGCCAACACCGAATGCGATCCCCGGAACCTGGTCCAGTTCGCGGTGATGGGCGCCGCTTACGCCCGAGTCGTCCTCGAGCTCCCCAAGCCGCGGGTCCAGCTGCTGAACATCGGCACCGAGGAGCTGAAGGGCACCGACGATCTCAAGGAGGCCGCGGCGATCCTGCGCGACGCCGATTATCTCGGCATGCGCTTCGAGGGCTTCATCGAGGGCGACAAGCTTTCGCGCGGGGACGTCGACGTGGTGGTGACCGACGGCTTCTCGGGGAACATCGCCCTCAAATCGCTCGAAGGCACCGCCCGCTTCGTCACCGACCTTCTGCGCCGCGCGTTCCAGAGCTCGGTGCGCTCGAAGATCGGCTTCCTGATCTCGCGGCCGGCGACCGAGCTCCTGAAGCACCATCTCGACCCCAACAACCATAATGGCGCGGTCTTCCTCGGCTTGAACGGACTCGTCGTGAAGAGCCACGGCAGCGCCACCGAGAAGGGCGTCGCCAACGCCATAAGGGTCGCGGCGCGAATGGTCCGCGAGGACCTCACCCGCAAGATCATCGAGGATCTCGACAATATCGCCGCCCACCGGGCCCAGATCGCCGCGAAATGAGCCGCCGTTCGGTCATCGTCGGCACGGGTTCCGCCCTGCCGCCCCGGCGCGTGACCAATGCCGAGCTCGCCGAGCGGGTCGAGACCACCCACGAATGGATCGTCGAGCGGACCGGGATACACGCCCGTCACATCGCCGCCGACGGCGAGACCACTGCGACCCTGGCGACCGAAGCGGCTCAAAAGGCGCTGGCGGCGGCCGGCGTGCCGGCCTCGAGCGTCGGCCTGATCGTCCTCGCCACCGCGACCCCGGACCAGACCTTCCCGGCCAGCGCGACCCGGGTCCAGACCGCGCTCGGCATTAACGACTGCATCGCCTTCGACGTCGCCGCCGTCTGCACCGGCTTCCTCTATGCCTTGTCGGTCGCGGACAACATGCTGAAGGGCGGCATGGCGGAATATGCGCTGGTGATCGGGTCGGAGACGTTCAGCCGGATCCTCGACTGGGAGGACCGCACCACCTGCGTCCTGTTCGGCGACGGCGCCGGCGCGATCCTGCTCCGTTCGGTCGACGCCCAGGACAAGGGGGTGCTGGCGACGAAGCTCCACGCCGACGGTCGCCACAACGACCTGCTGTTCGTCGACGGCGGCGTTTCCACCACGGGCACGGTCGGCAAGCTCAGGATGAAAGGCAAGGAAGTGTTCCGCCACGACGTGGTCAACCTCGCCGCCGTCCTCAACGAGACGCTCGAGGCCGCCGGCCACAGCGCCGACGAGGTCGACTGGGTGGTCCCGCACCAGGCCAATAAGCGTATCCTCGACGCCACGGCGAAGAAGCTCGGGCTCGATCCGGCACGGGTGATCGTCACCGTCGACCAGCATGCCAACACTTCGGCGGCTTCGGTGCCGCTGGCGCTCGACACGGCGGTCCGGGACGGCCGGATCAGACCCGGCCACCTGATCGTGCTCGAGGCAATGGGCGGCGGTTTCACTTGGGGAGCCGCCGTCGTCCGCTACTAAAGAGGCTTCGCCGCAATACCGGTTTGCACTTAAGTGCAAGCTCGACTATGATTTTTCATTGCCTCGGGGGGAGGGAGAAGAAATGGCCGACGCGGGAACCATCAGGCGGACGGACGCCGGGACCTTGACGCGCGCCGACCTGGCGGACGTCATTCATCGCGAGATCGGGCTTTCGCGAGCCGAGTCGGCCGGAATCGTCGAGCGCATCCTTCATCATATGTGCCATGCCCTGTCGGACGGGCAGAACGTGAAGATTTCCGGCTTCGGCAGCTTCATCCTGCGCGACAAGGGCGAGCGGGTCGGCCGCAATCCGAAGACCGGGGTCGAAGTTCCCATCGCCCCCCGCCGCGTGCTCACCTTCCGCGCCAGTCAGATCATGCGCGAGCGGATCGCCAAGGGCGGCTGAGGCCGCGTACGATGGCGACCGGCAAGAGCGACCAGGCCTTCCGGACGATAGGCGAGCTTGCGTCCGAGCTCGACGTGCCGCAGCATATCCTGCGCTACTGGGAGAGCCGGTTCCCGCAACTGAAGCCGCTCCAGCGCGCCGGCAACCGCCGCTATTACCGGCCGGCCGACGTGGCCCTGGCCCGGCGCATCCACCGCCTGCTCAACAAGGACGGCTATACGATCCGCGGCGTCCAGCAATTGCTCGCCAGCGGCGCGCCGGACGGCGAATCGGAGGCGGCGGCGATTCCGATGGCACCGGTTCCGCCGACGGTCCGGAGCGCCTTCCCGCTGGACGAGCTCAAGGCCATCCGCCGGACGCTGGCGGACGCGTTGGACGCTTGAAGCAACAATGTTTCCCGGCGCAGGCCGCGATCCAGCCCTTCCAGCCGTGAACCTGGACCCCGGCCTTCGCCGGGGAGCAGCGCCCGTCACTCGGCGTCCGGGCCGAGCTCCGGATCCAGGTCCCGCGGCCGGATGAAGCGGGCGATCCTTCCGGACCCTTGCCTCACCTCGCTCCAGCGCTCGACCGGCAGCTCGATCTCCACCACCGTGCCGGTCGGATATTTGACCTCCACCTCGCCGCGCAGCGCGTCGCCGTCGCCGCGGGCGAGGCGAAGCGCCAGCTCCTCGAGCCCGGGATTGTGGCCGACCAGGAGCAGGCGTCCGACATCGTCGGGGGCGTGCCGGACGATGTGGAGCAGTGTCGCCGCCGCGGCGAGATAGAGGCGCTCGTCATAGCAGCGTGCGATCGCGCCATAGCCGCCGGCGATTTCGTCCAGCGTCTCCACCACCCGGCGGGCGGGCGAGGCGAGGACGAGCTCGAAGGCGAGCCCCTGCGCCTTCATCTCCGCGCCGACGGTGCGGGCCGCACGGCGGCCGCGCGGGTTCAAGGGCCGGTCGAAGTCGCGGGTGACGGGATCGTCCCAGCCCGACTTGGCGTGGCGTAGCAAGGTCAGACTCTTCATTCGGCTTCTTCGGCCTGCCTCTCGTCGCGCGACTGATGCCCGAAAGCCGGCCCGGTTGAAAGGCGCGAGCGCACCCGCTCGGCCGCCTCCGCCAGGCTGAGTCGGCGGATCGGGGTGCCCGCCGGGAAGGCGGCGAGCAACCGGCTCGGAGTCGCCGCCGAGAGCAGGACGAAGACGCCGCGATCCTCGCTCCGCCGGATGAGGCGGCCGAACGCCTGAGCGAGGCGGGCTCGGACCACGCGGTCGTCGTACAGCGTTCCCCCGCCGGCTGCCCGCCTGGCGGCGTGGAGCACGGTCGGGCGCGGCCAGGGCACGCCTTCCATGACGACGAGCCGCAGCGAATGGCCCGGCACGTCGACACCGTCCCTGAGAGCGTCGGTGCCGAGCAGGGAGGCGTGAGGGTCGTCGCGAAAGATGTCGACCAGCGTGCCGGTGTCGATCGGGTCGACATGCTGGGCGTAGAGCGGCAGGCCGGAGCGGGCGAGCCGGTCGGCGATTCGGGCGTGGACCGCCTTGAGGCGCTGGATGGCCGTGAACAGGCCGAGCGTGCCGCCCTCGGCCGCCTCGATCAGCCGGGAATAGGCGCCGGCGAGCTGGGCGACGTCGCCGCGCTTGACGTCGGTGACGATCAGCACCTCGCTATTGGCCGCATAATCGAACGGGCTCGGCGCGCTGAAATGCCGCACCGCCCCCGGCACATGGACGGCTCCGGTGCGGGCTTCCGCGCCGTCCCAGCCTTCCGCCCCGCGCAAGGTCGCCGAAGTGACGACGACGCTGTGCGCCGGCTTCAGCACCGTCTCGGCGAGCGGCCGGGTCGGGTCGAGCCAGCGGCGGTGGAGGCCGATGTCATATTCGCGGCCGTCGATCCTCTCGACCGCCAGCCAGTCGACGAAGTCGGGATCGGCCGGCCCGCCGAGGCGGGCCGCCAGGGCCACCCAGGCGGCGATCGTCTGGGTGCGCCAGGCGAGGCCGCCGATGGCGCCCTCGATCCTCGCCCGAGCCTGCGAATCGAGCCAGTCCGGCGCGTCTTCGAGCACCGCCTCCAGCCGCCTCGCCAGCGCCATGAGCGGCCGCATCAATTGCTCGAGCGCCTCCACCGCCGGCGCCGCCGCGGCGACGATGTCGCCGTCCAGCTCCGCCATCTCGGTCTCGATGCCGTAGCCGGCGTCCTGGGCCGTGGCGCGCGCGTAGACGGTGCCGCGCACCGCGGCGAGCAGCCTCTCCACCGGTCCGAACGCCAGGCCCTCGGCGATCCGCTGCAGCCACCCGTCGCCGGGAAGCAGGCCGGCCGCCTGCATCGCCATGTCGAGCGCGAGCGCGCCCGCCTCGTCATAGGAAGCGACGTCCATCAGCCGCGCCGCCAGCCCCCGCCTCCGGCCGCGCGACTTGCCTTCGGGGCCGACGATCCAGCGCCTGAGCTCGATCGCCTCCTGACCGGTCAGCGCCGCCGCGAAGGTCGAATCGGCGGCTTCGAACAGATGATGGCCCTCGTCGAAGACGATCCGCGTCGGCGGCCCGTTGCCGGTAACCCCGCCGTCGCGTCCGCGGGCGGCGTTGACCATGACCAGGGCATGGTTGGCGATGACGATGTCGGCCGCCTGGCTCGCCCGCGCCGAGCGCTCGATGAAGCATTTGCGGTAATGCGGGCAGCCGGCATAGACGCACTCGCCGCGCCGGTCGGTCAAAGCGGTCGAGCCGGCGCGGCGGAACAGGCTGGTGAGCCAGCCGGGCAGGTCGCCGCCGACCATGTCGCCGTCCTTCGAAAAAGCGGCCCAGCGGGCGACGAGGTGGGCGAGGATGGCGGCGCGGCCGGCGAAGCCGCCCTGAAGCGCGTCCTCGAGGTTCAAAAGGCAGAGGTAATTCTCGCGGCCCTTGCGGACGACGACCTTCTTGCGCCGCACCTGCGCGTCGGGGAAGAGCCGCAGGCCCTCGCGGTCGAGCTGGCGCTGGAGCGCCTTGGTGAAGGTGGAGACCCAGACCGCGCCGTCGGCGCTTTCCGCCCACAAGGAGGCCGGGGCGAGATAGCCCAGGGTCTTGCCGATGCCGGTGCCGGCCTCGGCGAGCAGCAAATTGGGCTGGCCTTCGACGGCCCGGGGATCGAGCGCTTGCGCCGCCGCCGCAGCATAGTCGCGCTGGCCCTGGCGGACCTCGGCGTCGCTGCCGACCAGCTTCGCCAGCCGCTCGAGCGCCTGCGCCTCGGCTACCCGCACCGTCCGCGGCGCGGGCCGGGCGGCGCTCTCCTCCCATTCGGGCAGCTTCGAGAACAGCCAGCGCTCGTCCCGCTCCGGCCGCTTCAGCCGCTGCGACACGGCGGGGCCCCACGGCCAGCGCAGCCGCCACAACGCCTGTGCGGAGGCCCAGGCCCCCTCGCGCTCGGGCCATTCGCCCTCCAGCGTCGCCAGCAGGGCCGATGCGGCACGCAGCAGGAACGGCGCGGCCTCGGCATCGCTCGCCGGAGGCTCGAGACCGAGCGCTTCGCCGAGCCCCTTGGGCGTCGGCACCGCGAAGCGGGCGGGATGGACGAAGGCGAACAGCTCGAGCAGGTCGAGCCCCGACAGGTCGGGATAGCCGAGCCGCTGGCCGACCAGCGGCGCGTTGAGCATGACCAGCGGAGTCTCGGCCGCGCGCGCGATCGCGTCGCCGCGACCGAGCCCGCGCACTTCGCCGTCGGGCGCGGCCATCCAGATCCCGCCATGGGTCGCGTGGAGGGCCGGATAGGGGCCGGGCGGGGAGATTGGCCGGCTAGAAAGCGGCGGGAACGAAAGTGACACGCCTCGTGTCCCGCTCCTCTCCCG
>JAXDPG010000214.1:0-3361 GCA_034668485.1 Sphingomonadales bacterium | reverse complement strand
TCGTCGGTCACGATGCGTCAGCATCGCTCCCTCCTCGCTCCTTGCCCTGGCCCAAAATCCGCTCCGTCACGGCCGTTGCGGGTATTGAGTACGGACCCCGAGCGCCGATCTTGTCGGACAAATGGCGGAACCTTGCGCGGAGTGATGCTTTTCAGGCCTCCATGGACGAGGTGCGTTTCTTCCACCAGCAGGCCGAAAAGTGCCGCGCCGCCGCCGTTTCGGCGGAAAATGAGCATGCCCGCCGCGGGCTCCAGCAGCTCGCCACCCATTACGAGCGCGAGGCGCGGCGGCTGAACCTGGCCGAGCTCCAGGCGCGATAGGCGGTTTTACGGTTTTAGTCGTTGATTCCGCGGGGCTGCGCGGCTAATGGCCCCCTTCGCCCTCGCCGTTCAGCGGCTTGGGCTCCGTCCGAGACCGCTGGCGCCCTTCGGGGCTTAATCTCCAGCCTAGACGGGGAAAGAGCTTGGCGGCCGCCGCGCGCGGCCCGGCCGGAAGCCATCGGCTTCGGGCGCTCCCACTCCCCTTCACGGACACGGCCTTCGCTCCGGCGGAAGCTGAATTGCGTGCGTCCGGCGGATGGTCCGCCGGGCGATAGTGGAGACGAATATGGATCGAGCTCAAAAATCCGAGCAGGTCGCCTCGCTGAAGCAGACGTTCGCGGAGACGAGCGTGGTGGTCGTCACCCGCAATCTCGGGCTGACCGTGGCCCAGTCGACGACGCTCAGGAACCGGATGCGCGACGCCGGCGCCAGCTTCAAGGTGACCAAGAACACGCTCACCCTGATCGCGCTCGAGGGCAGCCCCTACGCTCCGATCAGCGACATGCTGACCGGGCCGACGGCGCTCGCCACCTCGGCCGATCCGGTCGCGGCGGCCAAGGTCGCGGTCGATTTCGCCAAGACCACCGACCGCTTCGAGATCGTCGGCGGCGCGATGGGCGATACGTTGCTCGACGTCGCCGGAGTGCGGGCGCTGGCCGAGCTGCCGTCGCTCGACGAGCTGCGCGCCAGGATCATCGGCCTCGTCCAGGCGCCCGCGACCAAGATCGCGCGCGTCGTCAGCGAGCCCGGCGCGATGCTGGCCCGAGTATTCGGCGCCTATGCGGCCAAAGAAGACGCGTGAATTCAAACCTGTGCCGTCATCCCGGCGAAAGCCGGGACCTCGGCGCGAACTTCCACTGGGGTCCCGGCCTTCGCCGGGATGACGATTAGAATGGAGACTTAACATGGCAGACATCAATTCCCTCGTCGACCAGCTCAGCGAGCTGACCGTTCTCGAAGCCGCCGACCTCGCCAAGGCGCTCGAGGAGAAGTGGGGCGTCTCGGCGGCTGCGGCCGTTGCCGCTCCGGCCGGCGGCGGCGCCGCCGCGGCTCCGGTCGAGGAAGAGAAGACCGAGTTCGACGTCATCCTCGTCAACGACGGCGGCAAGAAGATCAACGTGATCAAGGAAGTGCGCGCGATCACCCAGCTCGGCCTCGGCGAAGCCAAGGCGCTGGTCGAGGGCGCGCCCAAGCCGGTCAAGGAAGGCATCAACAAGGCCGAAGCCGAGGAGCTCAAGAAGCGCCTCGAGGAAGCCGGCGCCACCGTCGAACTGAAGTGACCCAGCGCGCCGCAAGGCGCGCGCGGAGTCACTCCGGCGCAGGCCGGGGTCTCAGGGGGAAGGGCTCGGAGCTTAATCTTCGCTGGGATCCCGGCCTTCGCCGGGATGACGAAAGGGGCGGCTCCCATGCGGGGCCGCCCTTTTTCGTGGCGGTTGACAGGCACCGCCGGACGCGGGCTAATCGGCGTCCGGGAGGGCGCAGGCGATGGCCGATTGGCGGGACGAGGAAGAGCGCTTCGACGTGGTCCTGATCGAGGCCGGCCGACGCAGGATCACCGTCATCAAGGTCCTGCGCGAGATGCTCGGCCTCAGCCTCGCCGAGGGCAAGGATTTCATCGAGCGCGCGCCGCAGACGGTGAAGGCGGACGTGTCCCGCGAGGAGGCGGAATCGCTGCGGCACCGGCTCGAGCAGGCGGAGGCGTCGGTCCATCTCCGCGGCCGTCCAGGCGCAGGCGACAGGTGATGGAAAGGCGGCTCCCTTGCGGGGCCGCATTTTTCGCGTCCGCAATGGTGTAATAACGGGATTGAATATGTACGATTACTTGTTTCCCGGAGCGAAGATCCTCAAAGTGCGACCGAACTGGTGGAGTCTGAAATTGACTCTGTGAGCCCAAGGTCGAGGTTGTCGTGTTGCTTTCCCACCTCGATTTAAATTTGGAGACTCGCCATGGCTACGCCTGTCAAGATTACTGCCTGCGATAACGAACTGTACATCCTCGCTTCGCAGGGACTCGGAAGCTCCGAGCTCATTCATATCAAGTCGGGATTTAACAATCCGGTCACCGACCAGTTCGTTCTCGAGTCCATACTTCCGAAGGGTACTTGGCAGATCACCATGATCGGCATCAACTGGGGCGGTCCCTGGAATTTCAAGGTCATGGTCGGCACTGGCGGCCCGTACGGGACGCAGTCCAATGCGGGCACGGTGGGAGTGGTCTGGTCGCAGACACTCCCACCGATCACGATCTAGGCATTCAGACCCGTTCGACCTCGCCGATCGGCCTGGCGACGACGTCGTCGTGGAGGCCGGACGGGTTGTCGACCGCGAAATAAGCGAGCTCCTCGCCGTCGGGGACCCCGACCGCGAATGAGGCCGAGGTGCGGCCCTCGCTGCCGTCGGGCAGGCGGTAGCGGGCGTCGGCGACGACCACGGGCAGGACCGCGTCGCCTTCGACCCTGGCGGTGGGCAAGGCGACCGACGCCTCGACCGTGCGCTCCTCGCCGGCGGCGATCGTCACCGACGGGGTGTCGGCATGGTCGTGCGGCTCGATCAGGGCGCGCTCGGCTTCGGTGGCGCCGGAGGCGAGCATCCAGGTCGAGATGCGCACGTCCTCGGCGGCGACCGGGCCGCGATTGCCGACGGTCAGCTCGAACTCGACCCGGGCATCCTCGCCGCTGACTCCGGCGCGGCGCGGGCGCATCGCCAGCTCGAGCTCGGGCCGGCCGGCGGCTGCGACCGGAGTGACGACCGGGGCCGCGACCGGCGCGGCGGCGACCGGCGCAGGCTCATAGACTTCGTCATAGACGTCGGTCCGGCGGCGGCGGCGCAGCGCGAAGAAGGCGAGCGCGCCGACCAGCAGCAGGCCGGCGAGCAGCCACGGCAGGAACGAGGCGCGATTGTCCTCGGCCGGCGCGGCCGGCGCGACGGTGGTCGTTTCGGGCAGCACCTCAGGCGGCGGGGTCTGGGCGACCGGCGGCGGCAGCGGCGCCGCTTCGGCCGGCGGCAGGGTCTCGACCGGCGCCGGGGCGACCGCGACCGGG
>JAXDPG010000213.1:0-8494 GCA_034668485.1 Sphingomonadales bacterium | reverse complement strand
CGGTGCCCGCCGGGCCGAGCGCGAAGATCATGTCGTCCCGGCCCAGGGCCTCCATGTAGACCGCCTGCATCTTCGAGCGCGGGACGATCGTCTTCTTGCGAGTCCGAATCATCACCTTGGGCGGCTCGGCCACCTCGGAGGTGATGATTCCATCCAGGGTCGGCTGGCCCGACATGGCGATGATCGCATCGACCATTCCGGCGTCGATGTCCTGGCCCTCGTCGAGCCTGTTGTAGAGCCCGAGCAGAACGTCGCGCGCCCGCGCCGCGTCCTCCGG
This sequence comes from Sphingomonadales bacterium, assembly GCA_034668485.1. Taxonomy (GTDB): domain Bacteria; phylum Pseudomonadota; class Alphaproteobacteria; order Sphingomonadales; family Sphingomonadaceae; genus Allosphingosinicella. The sequence continues at coordinate 8,217 of JAXDPG010000213.1, read as the reverse complement.
CTCGCCCTCGATCTGGACCTTGGCGCCGCGGGCGGCGATATAGACTCCGAGCCGGTCCTCGACGGCAACGAGGTTCCTGTCGAACTCGCCGAACAAGGGGCCGAGCAGATGCGGCTGCTCGAACTCGAGCTCGAGCCGGGCGCGGGGGGGGGCGGCGGCCTCGGCGGCTTTTTTCGGAGGCATTACAGCGTCGCCCCAGCGAAGGCTGGGGGCCCGGGGAGTGAAGAACGCAGGTGCCTTTCACCCGCTGGGGCCTCGGCCTTTGCTGGGGCGGCGGCCCCCTGCAGGCTGTTCGGGCCGCCCGAGACGATCTCCACCTCGATCAAATCCCCAATCCCCGCCTCCGTCTCGACATGCACCGACTGAAGCCAGGGTGACTTGCCGACCATTTGCCCCGGCCGCTTGCCCCGGCGTTCGAGCAGAAGCTCCGTCCGCCGCCCGACGCCGGCGCGGTTGAACGCCAGCTGCTGCTCGCCCAGCAACGCCTGCAGCCTCTGCAGCCTCTCGTCCATGATCTCGCGGGGCAGCTGATCCTCCATGGCGGCGGCGGGCGTTCCCGGCCGCGGCGAATATTTGAACGAGTAAGCATGGGCGTAGTTCACCGCGCGCACGATTTCGAGCGTCGCCTCGAAATCCGCCTCGGTCTCGCCGGGGAAGCCGACGATGAAATCGCCCGAAATGGCGATGTCGGGCCGCGCCGAGCGCACCCGCTCGAGGATCCGCAAATAGCTGCGCGAATCATGGCTCCGGTTCATCGCCTTGAGCACCCGGTCGCTGCCCGACTGCACCGGCAGATGGAGGTAGGGCATCAGGCTCTCCACCTCGGCATGGGCGCGGACCAGGCCTTCGCTCATGTCGTTGGGATGGCTGGTCGTGTAGCGGATCCGCTCCAGCCCCGGCAGCCGGTCCAGGGCCCGGATCAGATGATCGAGTCCCCGGCCGTCCGAATCGCGCCAGGCGTTGACGTTCTGGCCGAGCAGGACGATCTCCCTGGCGCCCGAATCGACCAGCGAGCGCGCCTCGTCCATCACCGCCGCCCAGGGCCGCGAGACCTCGGCGCCCCGCGTATAGGGGACGACGCAATAGGTGCAGAATTTGTCGCAGCCCTCCTGCACGGTCAGGAACGCGCTCGGCCCCGGCCGGCGCCGCGCCGGCAGAGCGCCGAACTTGGAGAGGCTCGGCATGTCGGTGTCGATGCCCCGGCCGTCCGCGACCAGCTTCGGCAGCCGGTGATAGGCCTGCGGGCCGACGACGATGTCGACGCTGGGCGCCCGGCGCGGGATCTCGGCGCCTTCGGCCTGGGCGACGCAGCCGGCCACGGCGATCATCGGCCGCGAGCCGTCCTCGCGCTTCAGCCGGCCGATCTCGGAATAGACCTTCTCGGCCGCCTTCTCGCGGATGTGACACGTGTTGAGCACGACCAGGTCGGCCTCGCCGGGCGCAACGGCGGCGGACATGCCCTCGCCTTCGAGCAATTCGGCCATGCGCTCGCCGTCATAGACGTTCATCTGGCAGCCGAACGACTTGATCTGGAAGGTTTTCGGGGAAGGTCTGGTCATCGCCGGGCGCCTATAGGCGATCCGCGGCGGAGCCGGAAGGGGCGAGGGCCTCGACGATCTCGGCGCGGGCGGCGGCGGCGAGTGCCTTGCGATCGCCGGTGGCGGGATCGACCGGCACCAGGAATTGCAGGACGACGGGCGTGGTGCCGCGCCGCGCCAGCACCTTCCTGACGTTGGCGAGGCCCGTCTCGACGCCGATCCAGGCGAGGTCGTGCGCCGCCGCCCCGTAGTCGAGCGCGATCGGCTGGACCATCACGCCGGGCAAGGGCGGAAAGAGCGAGGCGAGCAGGCTGGCCCGGAAGGGCAGGATGTCGGGACCACCGTCGGTCGTCCCCTCCGGGAACAGCGCCACCGGCTGGCCGGTGGCGAGGGCGGCGCGGAGCGCGTCCGCCTGTCCGCGCACGCCGCTGCGCTCCGAGCGCGCCACGAACACCGTATAGTTGAGGCCGGCCAGCCAGCCGACCACCGGCACGTCGGCGACCTCCGCCTTGGCGACGAACGCCGCCCCGCTCGCCCCGGCGACGATCAGGATGTCGAGCCAGCTCAGATGATTGGCGAGGAAGAGGACATTGCGCTCGAGCGGAATGCCGGCCACCTGCACCCGCATCCCCGCCGCACGCCCCACCTGGCCGAGGAACCAGCGCGGCCAGGGCGAGGGCAGGCGCAGCAGCTTCCAGAGATAATGGAGCGGCACGCAGAGCAGGAAGAGCCCCACGATCCACGCGACGCGGAAGGCGAGGCGGAGGCCGCCCATCATCCCGCTCCTCCCCCTCTCCCGTCCTTCACGGGAGAGGAGGGGCCCAAGCCGAAGGCTTGGGAGGTGAGGGTCTTGCCGATTGCGGAGAACAGACCCCCACCTCCCACCCGCTGCGCGGGCGGGCCCCTCCTCTCCCGCGAAAAGCGGGAGAGGGATTTGGACGATTCCTCGGTCAATTCAGTCAGCTCTTCCGCCCGAGCGCGACGCCGTAGAGCTCCATGCGATGGTCGACGAGGCGAAAGCCGAGCTTCTCCGCGATCCGCCGCTGCAGCGCCTCGAGCTCCTCGTCGACGAATTCGATGACGTTGCCGGTCTCGACGTCGATCAGATGGTCGTGATGGGTGGCGTCGGCGGCCTCGTAGCGGGCTCGGCCGTCGCCGAAATCGTGGCGCTCGAGGATGCCCGCCTCCTCGAACAGGCGGACGGTGCGGTAGACGGTGGCGATCGAGATGCCGGAGTCGATCGCGGAAGCGCGGGCGTGGAGGGCCTCGACGTCGGGATGGTCTTCGGCCTCCGAGAGCACCCGGGCGATGATCCGGCGCTGCTCGGTGATGCGCAGCCCCTTCTCCGCGCAGAGCGCTTCGATGTCGATCCTGCGGGTCATGCAGGAGCAGCTTTAGCCGAATCGACGGGGCGGTAAAGGCCGCCGGGACCGGAGTCCCGGCGGCCCTTCCAGTTATTTGGCGGCGCGGCCGGTGCGGCGGCGCTTGGTGCCGAGGCCGATCTTCTTGGCCAGGGTCCGGCGCTGTTCGGCATAATTGGGAGCGACCATCGGATAGTCGCCGTTCAAACCCCACTTCTGGCGGTATTCGTCGGGGGTCATCTGGTAATGAGTCATCAGATGCCGTTTCAGCATCTTCAGCTTCTTACCATCCTCCAGGCAGACGATGTAATCGGGCTTGATCGACGAGCGCACCGAAACGGCAGGCTCCGGCCGGACCGGCGCCTCCTCGGGCTTGGCGCCAAGCGCGTTCAGCGCGTTGTGCACATTCGCGATCAACTGCGGCAGGTCGTTCACCGCGACGCTGTTGTTGCTGACGTGCGCGGAGACGATGTCCGCAGTCAGGGTGATCAGGGTTTCGCTCAGTTCGTTGTTCTCAGCCATGCTTTCGCCTGCAAAACTTTCTACCACGCGGTTGTAACTGCGCCCCCTCGTCGCGAATGGTCCGTTTTGGTGGTTTTTACAAGCGAAAACTAGGGCAAATACAAAACGCGTTTATTCGGGCGGTTATTTGGCGAGGGTGAGGGCGTCGAAAAGCTGGCCGTCGCGGCCGCTGTAATAATTGCGGCGTCGCCCGACTTCGCGGTAGCCGTTTCGCCTGTAGAGGCTAACCGCATGATTTCCCTCGCGCACTTCGAGGTGGAGTTGTTCGGCTCCTTTACTGACGGCGACCGCGGCGAAGCGGTCGAGCAGCGCCTGGCCCACGCCCTGGCCTTGCGAGGTCCGGTCCACCGCAAGCAGCAGCAGCTCCGCTTCGTCTCCGACGACTCGTGCAAGGGCGAAGCCGACCACGCTCCCGCTCGCGCGCGCCAGCGACAGCCAGACGCCGTTCATCGGCAGCAGCCCGGCGCATTGCGGCGCCGTCCACGCCTCTCCGAAGGCCGGGTCGAAGCTGTCCTCCATCACCCGCATCACCGCGTCGAGATCGGCGGCGGAGCCTTCCGCGATGCCGATCCCGCCCGTCATCGCATCGGCTTCGCGTCGGGGCCGCGGCCGTAGACCGGGCGCGGCGGCAGCGAGCGCAGGCCGGCGGGCAGTCGCAGCGCGTCCGAAGCGCGCGGCAGCGCCTCGATCGCCCGGCCGTGGCCGCGCGCATCGATCAGGGCCGCCGCTCCCGAGCCGGCAACGCGCTCGGCACGGATCGCCGCCGCCGCCTCGGCGGGGGTCAGGGAGCGCAACGGATCCAAAGCTCGCATCGGGTTCTCGCCAAAGGTCTGGACGAAAAGCTGCCCGTGTCCGCCTTCCAGCGCAACCGCGATTTCGCCGTCTGCGCCTGCCGCCGCCGCGGCGATCGCCGCCAAGGACGAGTAGCCGTTGATCGGGACCTTCCAGCCGATCCCGAGGCCCTGCGCGGCGGCGAGGCCGACGCGGATGCCGGTGAAGCTGCCCGGCCCGCAATCGACCAGGATCGAGGCGGGCCGGCGTCCGGCGAGCAGCGCCGCGATCATCGGCACCAGCCGCTCGGCATGGCCTCGGCCGACGATCTCGTGGCGCTCGTCGATGACGGTTTCGCCCTCGACGAGTGCGGCTGAACAGGCGGCGGTGGCAGTCTCGATAATGAGGATCATCGCCGGCCCACCCCGTCACCCTGAACTTGTTTCAGGGTCCAGTTCTCAACTCGCACTGCTGCTCGAATCTGGAGGCTGAAACAAGTTCAGCATGACGGCGCCGCAGACCGGGCGGTCACACCGCCTCGACGGCTTCGACCTCGGGCACGTAATGCTTGAGCAGGCTCTCGATGCCCTGCTTCAACGTCATCGTCGAGGAGGGACAGCCGGAGCAGGCGCCGTGCAGGGCGAGATAGACGGTGCCGCCGCGAAAGCCGCGATAGACGATGTCGCCGCCGTCCTGAGCGACCGCCGGCCGGACCCGGGTCTCGATCAGCTCGCGTATCTCGGCGACGATCGGCGCGTCGGCGGGATCCTCGCCATAATCCTCGTCCGAAGCGACGGCGATGTCCGCCGCGGAGGCCGCCCGGAACAGCGGCGAATCGCTGGAGAAATGGTCGAGCAGGACGCTCAGGACCTCCGGCTTCAATTGCCGCCATTCGACGCCGGGCGCGGCGGTGACGGAGATGAAGTCGCGGCCGAAGAACACGCCTTCGACTTCGCCGGTCGAAAAGATCGCCGCGGCGAGCGGCGAGGCGTCCGCGTCCTCGGGCGTGGCGAAGTCGCGCGTTCCCGCCTCCATCACCCGCCGGCCCGGCAGGAATTTCAGGGTCGCCGGATTGGGCGTGGTTTCGGTCTGGATCAGCATGGAGCCGATGTGGGCCGAAGCGGCGGCCCGATCAAGTCGCAGCCTCGTCCAATATTCGCCCGGCGCCGCCCGGTTATCCCGCTGGACAGCGCCAGGTGCAGGTTGGAAGATCGGTCCGGCCCGCGGCCAGCGGGGCGCGGCGAGGAACAGGGGATGGGCGTCGGCATCGACGGCTCGAACGAACAGGTCGCCCGGTCGGCGCGGACCTTGCGGATCGAGGCGGCGCAATGGCGGCGCGTCCTGGCGGGATATGCGCAGCTTTCGCCGGGCCCGTCCGGAAGCGTCGAGGCCAGGCTGCAGGCCCTGCACGACGCCTTTGCCGCCGAGGTGCCTGACGCCTCGCCGCTCGCCGGCGGAGCGGCCGCCCGGACCTGTCCGGCCTGCCTCGAAGGTTCGATCGTTCGCCGCTACGCCCGCGCTCCCGGTGCCGGCGCGCAATCGCCGCCGCTCGTCTACGGCCGGTGCGGCGGCTGCGGCCACGGCCTGCTGCTGTCGACCCCCGAACCCGACAGCCTCTACCGGACGGCCGCTTATTATGAGCGGCGAACCTCCTCCGGCGCCGGCTATTGCGGCTATGAGGCGGAACGGGACTATCGCGTCGACAAGGGAAGGAGGCTGCTTCGGCGGATCGCCATGCTCTTCGGCCGGCCGCCGGGATCGATGCTCGAGATCGGCTCGGGATTCGGCTTTACCCGGGCCGCCGCGGCAAGCCTCGGCTGGAAGACGATGGGGATCGACCCCAACCCCGCCGCCGGCGCCGGCGCGAAGCGGCTCTTCGGGATGGAGACCTTCGTCGGTACCCTCTCATCGGCTCTGGACAGCGGCGCCGTCGGGCATGGGGTCTGGGACATGGTGCTTTACGATTTCGTCCTCGAGCATCTGGCCGATCCGGAGGGCGAGCTCCGGCGGGCCGCCGGGCTGCTGTCTCCCGCCGGCGTGCTGGCGCTCGTCGTGCCGAGCATGGCGGCGGCCGAGGTCGAAATCTTCGGAGGCGCCTATCGCTCGTTCCGGAGCGACCATCGCCACATCTTCTCGCCGGATTCGCTGACTCTCCTGCTCGGCCGCGCCGGCCTCAGCCTCGCCGGGACCCGTTCGGGCTGCACGCTTCACCTCTTGAAAGCGGTTCTCACGGGGGGAGAGTTGTCGCAGCTTTACGAGGACGGCAGGGGTCCGGACCTCACCGTCGTCGCCAGGCGGCCGAGGCATTGATGGAATTCCCGTTCGTGGTCATGGCCGAGCTCAGCGAGCGCCAGAAGCTCCGCTATCGCCGGCACGTCGATTGCGGCGCCAGCGGCTGGCACCGGCGATGGACGGAATCGGTCTGGCGGCGCCACCAGCACGAGAGCAACGCACGGCTTTCAGGCTGGACCTCGCCGGCCGACCGGCGGCGCCGGCTGATCCATTTCTACGACGAATATGGCATGCAGGGAGACGCCTTCCTCCTGAAGCACAGCTACGTCTGGGTGAACCTGACCCTGCCGGACGAGGAGGTCGGACGCTACCGCGCCTCGATTCACGACCGCCTCGCCTCGGGCGGCTGGGCTTGCACTTCGCGGACGGGCGCCGCGGAAAGCTGGAGCCGCGCAAGCCTGCAGGCGACTCTGACCTTGGTGCGCCTCCATGAGGAGGATGAAGCGCGCGGCTACGCCCTCCCCGCCGACTATTGCAACCTGACCCTCGTCGTCGCGACCCGCGGCATCGTCCTGCCCGCGGGGCTGGAGAAGCGGCCGTGGCGATGGTTCCACGAAGTCGGCCTTCGCGAGATCGCGCCGCGCGGCGAGCCGCTCTATATCGAGCCGGAGGCGCTTGCGGCCTTCTTCCCGGCCCAGCTCGAAATGGGCTGCGGGCCGTCCACCGAAGCCGGCGTGCCCCACCTCTCCACTTTGCACCGGATCTATGGCGTCTCCCGCGGCGATTTCTCGTTCGTCTTCGAACCTGAGGAGGACGGCCTGCTCGACATCCTCTCCGCCCCGGAGGTCAAATATGCCGAGTTCACCCGGATCTACAAAGCCTGCATGGCGGCGGAGCCGACCGCCTTCCATCGCGGCATCAGGACCCTCGCCGACAAGGGCCTGGTCGTCGGCCCGGTCATCACCAATAATTTCGATTTCCTGTGCGCCGACGTCGGACTCGAGGAAGTCTCGCTTCGGCGCTATGAATCCGACGCCTATTTCCCGATGCCGAGCGGCGCCGGGGCGATCGCCTTCGATCCCCGCGCGCGCTCGCTGCTGGTCGTCGGGGTCCATGCCGACCGGCGCCTGGCCCAGCGGCGAGCCCGAGAGCAGGGCCTGACCATCGTCTACATCGACCCCGAGCGCTATCTCAGCCCGTCGGGAGCGGAGATACCCTATCCGGTCGAAGCGCCGCAGACCGGCGACCGGCTGGTGAAGCTGCCGGCCTCCGAAGCGCTCATCCGCCTGGTGAACGCGTTGTGATCCCGGGCGGCGAGGGCCCGCTTTCGCTCCTCTTCGTCATTCCCTCGCTGCCGCCCATGGGCGGTGCCGAGGTCCACGCGGCACGCCTCGCCGCCGCGCTCGGCCGGCGCGGCCACGCCGTCACCCTGCTGACCATGGCGGGAGAATTCGAGCCGGGCCTCGAGCCGCCGTCCCACCCGCCCGGGCCGCGGCCAAGGCGGCGCGCCTACCCCTTGCGGATTGCCGGCAAGCTGCTTGGAAGCCGGGGGAGCTACGACGCCGCGCATTTCTTCCTGGCGGGCCGGCACACGTCCGTCGGCGTTCTGGCCGCCTGGCTCACCGGCTGCCCCCGCGTCGTCATGTACGGCGGCACCGGTACCTTCTCCGCCCAGCGCGCCAGCCGGCGCGGCCGGCTCGCCCTCGGCGTCGACGTGAGCCTCGCCGACCGCCTGATCGCTCTCAACGAGGAGATGCGCGACAGCTTCAGGAGGTGCGGCGCGCCGGGCCGCC
>JAXDPG010000212.1:0-6365 GCA_034668485.1 Sphingomonadales bacterium | reverse complement strand
AAGGATATCTTCGAGGAGGTTTTCAACAACGAGTTCAAGGCGGCGTTCGATAAGGCCGGGATCGAATATCAGCACCGGCTGATCGACGACATGGTGGCCAGCGCGCTCAAGTGGAGCGGCAAGTTCGGCTGGGCCTGCAAGAATTACGACGGCGACGTCCAGTCCGACCAGGTCGCGCAGGGCTTCGGCTCGCTGGGCCTGATGACCTCGATCCTGATGACCCCGGACGGCAAGACGGTCGAGGCCGAGGCCGCCCACGGCACCGTCACCCGCCACTACCGGATGCACCAGGCTGGCAAGGCGACCTCGACCAACCCGATCGCCTCGATCTTCGCCTGGACCGGCGGTGTGAAGGTCCGCGGCAAGTTCGACGGCACGCCCGAAGTCACCCGCTTCGCCGAGACTCTGGAACGCGTCTGCATCGAGACCGTCGAGCAGGGCCAGATGACCAAGGACCTCGCCATCCTGATCGGCCCCGAGCAGAGCTGGATGACGACCGAGCAATTCTTCGAGGCGATAAGGGCGAACCTCGAGAAGGCGATGGCGTAGCTGCCTCCCCATGCTTAGCATGGGGAGGCAGAAGGCGACCTCACATGCTCCGGCCGCCAGCCGAAGCCGATCAGGGCCGCCGGGATCCTCCTCAGCGCCGGGTAGCGGTCGAGCCAGCGCAGCGCCCGCGGCGGCTCGAAGGGGGCGCCCGCACGCATCAGCAGCGGGCTGATGATGCGCTGCTGCGCAACCCGCTGGAAACCCTGGGTGATCCGCACCGCCGGCAGACGCCGCTTCGCCACCCTTTCGAGCAAAGGATCGACGTCGGCCCCGGCCGCCATCGGCCCGGCGAGCGCATTGGCGGCGGCGACCGCGTCCTGGACGGCGACGTTGATGCCGACGCCGCCGATCGGCGACATCGCGTGGGCGGCGTCGCCGATCACGAGCAATCCGGGACGGTGCCATTGCTCGAGCCGGTCGAGCGAGACCGCGAGCAACTTGACGTCGTCCCAGCCGGCGACGGCGCCGATCCGCTCGCGAAGCATCGGCGCGATCCCGGCCACCTCGTCGCGGAAGGCGTCGATGCCTCGGGCGCGGACCTCCTCGGCCATGCCCTTGGGGAAGACGTAGGCGCATTGCCAATAATCGCCGCGGTCGATGAGGGCCATGATCCGGCCCGAGGCGAACACGCCCGTGGTCTCGTTCACGCCGCTCCTCTCCCGCGGCACCCGGAACCAGAAGACGTCCATCGGCGAGCCGAGGTCGTCCACCGGCAGCCGCGCCGCTTCCCTGAGGAGCGAGGTGCGGCCGTCGGCGGCGATGGTGAGGCGGGCCCGGATCGTCTTCTCCTCGCCCGCCGTGCGGTAGCGGATTCCGGCCACCCTGCCCTCCTCTTCGACGAGGCCGGTCGCTTCCGCATTCTGGAGCAGGGTGAAATGCGGATAGGCGGCCGCCGCCTCGGCGACGAAGTCGAGAAACTCCCATTGAGGCATCATCGCGATGAAGTTCCAGCGCGGGTCGAAGTGCCAGAAATCGGCGATCGCCAGGCGGCGGCCGCCGATCAGGCCGTGAATGTCGTGCACCTTGTCGTGCGGCCGCTCGAGCAGCCGGTCGAGCAGGCCGAGCTCCGAGAATATCCTCAGGGTCGAGGGATGGACGGTGTCGCCGCGGAAGTCGCGGAGGAAGTCGCCATGCTTCTCGAGCACGGTCACCGGCACTCCGGCACGGGCGAAGAGCAGGCCCGCGACCATGCCGGCGGGACCGCCGCCGACGATGCAGAGGTCGTTTTGCACCCCGCCCATGGCTGACATTGGCCCCCGATCCGGCATAAAGGCAATATGCACTCGGACTTCCAGACCTCGGGCTTCAGCGACGCGCTGGTGATCCTCGGCGCCGCCGGGGTGGTCATCCCGGCTTTCGCCCGCTTCCGGATCAGCCCGGTGATCGGCTTCATCCTCGTCGGACTGCTCGTCGGCCCCGCCGGACTGGGTGCAATGGCGGGAAGAATGCCGTGGCTCAACTACGTCACCATCTCCAATCCGGAGGCGGTGAAGCCGTTCGCCGAGTTCGGCATCATCCTCCTCCTCTTCGCGATCGGGCTCGAGCTCTCTTTCCGCCGGCTGTGGACGATGCGGCGGCTGGTGTTCGGCGTCGGCGCGGCCGAGCTGCTCGTCTGCGCGCTGCTGATCGGCCTCGCCGTCAACCTGATCGGCCAGAGCCTCAGCGGCTCGGTCGCGCTCGGCCTCGCTTTGGCCCTGTCCTCGACCGCGCTCGTCCTGCCTCTGGTCGGGACGACCAGCCCCGTCGGCCGCTCGGCGCTGGCGATGCTTCTGTTCGAGGATCTGGCGATCGTTCCGATCATCTTCGCGCTCGGCGCGATGGCGCCCTATGCCGAGGCGAGCGGGTTCGACGGGCTGATCAATACGTTGCTGCTCGGAGCGGCGGTCGTGGTGGGGATGCTGGTGCTCGGCCGTATGCTGCTGCCGCGCCTGTTCGCTCAGGCGGCGCGGACAAAGAGCCCGGAGCTGTTCCTGGCGGCGAGCCTGCTCGTCGTGATCGTCGCCAGCCTCGCGACCACCGCCGCCGGCCTTTCGCCGCTGATGGGCGCTTTGCTCGCCGGAATCCTGATCGCCGAGACCGACTATCACAGCGAGGTCGAGGTGATCACGGCCCCCTTCCGCGGGCTCGCGCTCGGAATTTTCCTGATCACGGTGGGGATGAGCGTCGACCTGCGCATCGTCGCCGCCAACTGGGTTCAGCTCGCGCTCGCGGTGATCGGCGTCGTCCTGCTCAAGGCGCTGGTCACCGGCCTGCTGCTGCGCCTCAACGGCGCCCGCCGTGCGGTCGCCGCCGAGGCCGGGCTGATCATGGCCTCGCCCTCCGAGACCACTTTGATCGTGCTCGCCACGGCCGCCGCCGCGCAGCTGATCAGCGCCGAGACCGCGGCCTTCTGGCAGATCGTCACCGCCATCGGGCTAACGCTGACGCCGCTGCTGGCCAAGCTCGGCCAGCACGCCGCGCGCCGGGTGGACGCCCAGTCGGAAGCCGACGTCCCGGCCATCGCCCGCGACAAGCCCGCAGTGGTGGTCATCGGCTTCGGCCGGGTCGGCCGCCTCGTCGCCGAGATGCTGACCGCGCACGGCCGGCCCTATGTCGCGGTCGATTCGAGCATCGACACCGTCGCCGCCTGCCGCAAGGAGGGCATCCCGATCGTCTATGGCGACGTCGCCCGCGCCGAGCTGATGGACCGGTTGAACCTCGGCCATGCCAGCGCCCTCGTCCTCACCATGGACGATCCGGTGCTGAGCGTTCGGGTGACCAAGAAGGTCCGCGCCTGGTGCCCCGACCTCACCATCGTCGCCCGCGCCCGCGATCCCGGCCATGCCGCCGAGCTCTACCGCGCCGGCGCCACCGACGCGGTGCCGGAGACGCTCGAATCCTCGCTGCAGCTGTCCGAGGCGGTGCTGGTCGACCTCGGCATAGCGATGGGGCCGGTCATCGCCTCGATCCACGAGAAAAGGGCCGAGCTGAGGAAGGAAATCATGGAGCTCGGCAATCTCGACGAGGAGCCGGTACTCGAGCGCCGCCGGCTGAGGGATGCGCTGAAGCCGCGATAATTCGTCATTCCCGCGAAAGCGGGAATCCCGCTTCTTCACCCAAGTCCGAAGAGAAAGCGGAATCCCCGCTTTCGCGGGGATGACGAGGGTTTGCGACCCTGCTAGTGTTCCTCCTCCGTTCCCGAGGACCACGTCATGCCCAAACGCGCCGGCAGCGCCGACCTCCCGCTCCACGGCGGCCGTGTACCCGCCTGGCTGGGCGAGCGGATGACCCGGCTCGGGACGGTGATGGCCGAGGCGATCATCCACCATGAAGGCCGCGACGCCTTCCTCGCCCGGCTCGCCCATCCCTTCTGGTTCCAGTCGTTCGGCGCGGTGATGGGGATGGACTGGCATTCGTCGGGCATCACCACCAGCGTCATCGGCGCGCTGAAGCGCGGGCTCAACCCGCGGGCGGGCGAGCTCGGCCTGCACGTCTGCGGCGGGCGCGGCCGCCATTCGCGCCAGACCCCGGCCGAGCTTGTGGGTGCGGGGGAGCGCGCCGGCTTCGACGGCGCCGCTCTGGCCGTGGCCAGCCGCCTCGTCGCCAAGGTCGACAGCGCCGCGGTCCAGGACGGCTTCGACCTCTATTTGCACGGCTTCGTCGTCGCCGACGACGGCAAATGGGCGGTGGTCCAGCAGGGCATGAACGGCGCCAGCCGAACCGCGCGCCGCTATCACTGGCTCTCCGAAGGGCTGACCAGCTTCGTCGACGATCCCCACGCCGCGGTCGAGGGTCGGCGGCAGGGCGAGATCGTCAACCTCGCCGACCGCCGTGCGGCGGCCTCGCGCCGCGCCCAGCTGGAGCTTCTGGCCGAGATCGGCCCGGACCGGCTGGCACGCGAGGCGGCGGCGCTCGAGCGGGTTCCCACCGCCGAGCCGCTGCAGCCCCACCTCGCCCTCCCCGGCCATCATGACGTCCGGCCGGACGACGTCATCCTCCGCCGTCTCCGCGGCACCCTCGCCGCCGCCGCCGAAGCCGGCCCGAAAGACTTTCCCGAGCTGCTGATGGTGCCGGGCGTCGGCGCCCGTACCGTCCGCTCGCTGGCCATGGTCGCCGAGGTCATCCACGGCGCCCCCTGCCGCTTCGCCGACCCGGCCCGCTTCTCCCTCGCCCATGGCGGCAAGGATCGCCATCCCTTCCCGGTGCCGACGAAGGTCTACGACAGGACGATCGCGGTTCTGAAGACGGCGGTCGAGCATGCGAAGCTCGGCCGCGACGAGAAACTGGCCGCGATCCGCCGCCTCGACGAGCAGGCGCGGCGGCTCGAGCGTCATGTCTCCGGGCCCTCGCTCGAAGCCCATCTCGCCGACGAGCGCGCCCGCTCGCACGAATATGGCGGCATGAGCATCTTCGGTCCGGAGCCGCCGCCTCAGGCGGCGACCGTTTCCAAGGCATCCCGTACGGCCTGAACGGCATCGGCCGCCTTCGCTCCGTCGGGACCGCCGCCCTGCGCCATGTCCGGACGGCCGCCGCCACCCTGGCCGCCAACCGCTTCCACCGCCTTGCGGACCAGGTCCACGGCATTGAGGCGCGACGTCAGGTCGTCGGTGACGCCGACGGCAACCGTCGCCCGGCCCTCATTGACCGCGACCAACAGCGCGACGCCGGAGCCGACGCGGCGCTTCGCCTCGTCAACCAGCCCGCGCAGGGCCTTCGGATCGAGCCCTTCAACGATTTGAGGGAGGAAACCGATGCCGCCCACGTCATCGATGCGGGTGTGGCCGGAAGCACCGCTTGGACCTGCCAAGGCCAGCGCCTTCTTCGCTTCAGCGAGCTCGCGCTCAAGCCGCCGCCGGTCCTCCCGAAGCTGCCTAACGCGGCCGACCGGGTCCAGGCTCGGTCCGACGACTTCCTCGATGCCAGCCAGCGTCTGATATTTCTCCATTAGGAACCGGCGGGCGGTCTCGCCTGTCACGGCCTCGATTCGGCGAACACCCGAGGACACGGCACCTTCGTGGGTGATGACGAGCAGCTGGATGTCGCCCAGGGCCGAGACGTGGGTGCCTCCGCACAATTCGACCGAATAGCTGGCCTCGTCGCCTCGGCCCATGGAGAGGACTCGCACCTCGTCGCCATATTTCTCCCCGAACAGGGCCATCGCCCCGGCCTCGATCGCCTCGTCCGGGCTCATCAGGCGGGTGGTGACGTCCTCATTCTCGCGGATGTGGCGGTTCACCTCCTCCTCGACGGCGGCGATGTCCTCCCGGGTCAGCGCCTTGGGATGCGAGAAGTCGAAGCGGAAATAATCCGGAGCGACGAGGCTGCCTTTCTGCGTGACGTGCTCGCCGAGCCGGTGGCGGAGCGCGGCGTGGAGCAAATGGGTGGCGCTGTGATTGGCGCGCACCTTCGAGCGGCGCCCGGCATCGACCGAGAGGTGGACGGCGTCGCCGACGGCGATCCGTCCCGTCCTGATCAAGGCATGGTGGGCGTGAAGTCGGCCCAGCGGCTTCGACGTCTCCTCGACATCGGCCTCCATTCCCTTGTCGCCGGCGATCTTTCCGGTATCCCCGATCTGGCCGCCGCTTTCCGCGTAGAAAGGCGTCTGGTTGGTGAGGATGGCGACCCGGTCGCCCTCGACGGCGGAGTCGACGCGGGCGCCGTCGCGGACCAGGGCCACCACCACGCCCTCGCCTTCATGGCCGGCATAGCCGGTGAATTCGGTGGAGCCCTTCTCTTCGGCAATGTCGAACCAGACATCCTCCGACGCCGTCTGGCCGGAGCCTTTCCAGGCGGCGCGGGCGGCGGCCTTCTGCCGCTCCACCCATTCGGTGCAAGAG
>JAXDPG010000211.1:0-4520 GCA_034668485.1 Sphingomonadales bacterium | reverse complement strand
AAGCACTTCCAAGCCAATGAAATCCCTGACGATGATACGTTGCGCTCACTGTACATCGACCGCATCTACGACACCTACATTGACGAGCAGCAGCTGCAGGATTGCGACCATACGATCGGCGCCATCGCCGACAGCCTCGAGCCGAAGCCCTATTCCTCGCGGGCCTTCATCCGCGAGATGGGCAAGTGGCTGGTGAAGAACGGCAAGAAGGAGAACAGCCTCGTCAAGCTCGCCTACGAGCATGACGTGCCGATCTTCTGCCCGGCCTTCGTCGACAGCTCGGCCGGCTTCGGCCTCGTCAAGCACCAGGTCGACGCGATGAAGGCGGGCCGGCCCTATTTGGTGCTGGATGCGATCGCCGACTTCCGGGAATTGACCAACCTCAAGATCGAGGCGGGCACCACCGGCCTGCTGATGATCGGCGGCGGCGTGCCCAAGAACTTCACCCAGGACACCGTCGTCTGCGCCGAGATCCTCGGCCATGACGACGTCGAGGTGCACAAATATGCGGTCCAGATCACCGTCGCCGACGTCCGCGACGGCGCCTGCTCCTCCTCGACCCTCCAGGAGGCGGCGAGCTGGGGCAAGGTGTCGACGGCGATGGAGCAGATGGTGTTCGCCGAGGCGACCAGCGTCCTGCCCCTGCTCGCCTCCGATGCCTATCACCGCGGCCATTGGCGGGACCGGACGAAGCGGCGCTTCGCGAAGCTGTTCGACTGAGGCCTTCTCCGGCTCGCCGGAAGGAATTGAGTTTCGTCCGATTCTGACGCACCTTCCCGCCTCCAAGGGGGAGGCAAGAAGCCATGCATAGTCCCATTCTGCTGCCGATCGTCGCGCTCGTCGCCTGGACGCTGCTGATCATGATCTGGATGGTCGTCACCCGTTTCGCGGCGATGCGCCGCAAGGGCATCTCTCTGAAGGGCCGGGTCGGCGGCCGCGGCGGCACGCAGCTCGAAGGCGTCGTCGAGGACGAGGTGATGTGGAAGGCGCACAATTACATGCACCTCGTCGAGCAGCCGACTTTGTTCTACGCGATCGCGCTGGTGCTGGCGGTCGGCCATGCCGGCGGCGGCTACAGCGCCCTTCTGGCCTGGGCCTATGTGATCCTGCGCATCCTGCACAGTCTGGTGCAGACCACCGTCAACATCGTCGCCTACCGCTTCCTGCTGTGGGTGCTGGCGTCGCTGGCGCTGATCGGGCTCGTCGTCCAGGCGACGCGGATGCTCTGCAGCCACCTCTATTGACGGCTGAACGCTCCGACCAGCTCGACATGGGTCGACCAGCGGAACTGGCCCACCGGCTGGATCCAGTCGAACCGGTACCCACCGTCGACGAGGACGGCCGCATCGCGGGCGAAGGTGGAGGGGTTGCACGAGACATAGGCGATGCGCGGCACCGGTGAGCCGGCGAGCGCGGCCGACTGCTCCCTGGCGCCGGCCCGCGGCGGATCGAGCACGACCGCCTCGAAACGCTCGAGCTCGGAGCGGTCGAGCGGGCGGCGGTAGAGATCGCGATGGTCGACGACAGGCGGCCGCTTCGAGCGGGCGACGGCGGCCTTGAGGGCGAGCGCGGAGTCGCGGGCGCCCTCGACCGCGAGCACCCGGCCGTCGAGGGCCAAAGCGAACGTGCCGAGCCCGGCGAACAGGTCGGCGACGATCCGGGAGTTCCCCACTGCCCTCCGGACCGACTCGACCAGCGCCCCCTCGCCTTCCGCCGTCGCCTGGAGGAAGGCGCCGTGAGGCAGCGGCACGGGAATGCCGCCGAGCGTCACCGTCACCGGCACCGGCTCCCAGCGGGTCTGCGCGCCGTAGCCGTCGTCGAGCGCAAGCCGGGCGAGCCGATGCTCCTCGGCGAAGGCGGCGAGCGCTTCCGCCTGGGCGAGGTCCTCGGCTTCCACCTTCTCCAGCAGCAGGTCGACGCCCTGGTCCGCCAGCGTCAGCCGCACGCCCGCGGTCGCCGCCGGCTTGAGCCGGCGGAGCAGTGCCCTCAGCGGCGCGACCAGCGCGAACAGCTCGGGTCGAAGGATATGGCATTCGCGCATGTCGACGATCCGATGGCTGGCCTCGGCGTTGAAGCCGAGCGCCCCGCCCCGTTCCGACCGCAGCGAGGCACGGCGGCGGCTGTTGGGCGGGGAAATATGAGCCGGCAGGATTTCGGGCAGCCCCACGCCTTGCGCGGCCAAAGCGGACGCGATCCGGTCGCTCAGGAAGCCGGCATAGGCCGAATCGTCGACATGCTGGAGCTGGCAGCCCCCGCATTCGGGAAAGTGACGGCATGGCGGCACTTGCCGATGCGGTCCGGCCTCGACCGTGCCGTCCGCGAGCACCCGGTCCCCCGGCGCGGTCAGCGGGAAGAAGTGACCGAGCTCGCCGACGCCGTCCCCGCGACCGGCGAGGCGGAGGATGATCTCCCCGCCATCGGGCCCGCTCGTCCCCCGGACGAGCTCGGCTTGCCGGGGGCAAGCCGACCCGCTGGCGGGGCGATCATTCTCGACCTCGCTCACAGGCATTCGCCGACGGCGGCGGCAAGCCGGCCCGGCAGATCGTCGGCGACGAGGGCGGGGCCGGCGAGCTCGGCCGCTCGGCTGTGGAGCCAGACCCCCGCGCAGGCCGCCTCGAAAGCGGGGAGGCCGGCGGCGCATTGGGCGGCGACGATTCCCGCCAGAACGTCGCCGGTACCCGCGCTGGCGAGCCAGGCCGGCCCCACCCCGGAAACCGCCGCCCGGCCGTCCATGGCGGCCACCACCGTATCGCTGCCCTTGTAGACGATGAGATGGCCGCTTCGAGCCGCCGCGGCGCGTGCCGCCTCGATCTTGCAGCCCTTGGCGCCATAGAGCTTGTCGAATTCCCCCGAATGCGGAGTCGCGATGGTGGGCGCCGTCGGCTGGCGGGGGCAGCCGCGCTCGGCCACGAGCCATAGCGCGTCGCCGTCGAGGATGAGGGGATGCGGGCTCGACATCGCCTCGACCAGCCTTTGCCAGGCTTCGTCGTCGCGACCGAGGCCGGGGCCGATGAGGACGGCATTCACCCGGGGATCGGCCAGCGCCTCGCTGAGATCGGAGGCCGGCCGCCTCACCACGGCATTCGGCAACGACCCGCCGTCGCCGACCAGTGCCACATAGCCGGCCCCGGCACGGGCGCCGGCGATTGCCGCCAGCGCCGCCGCGCCCGGCATCGCGCCACCGACGACGAGGAGATAGCCGCGCCTATATTTATGGTCGTCCGGGCCGGGCGCTCGCAAGGACGGCTTGTCGATGAGGCTGAGACGGCTCCGCGCCTCGATGCCGATGTCGGCGACTGCCAGGCGTCCCATGTGCCGCGCCGCCGGCTGCAGGAGATGGGAGGGCTTCAGGGCCGCGAAGCCGATTGTAAGGTCGAAATCGGGGACCGGTGAGAGGATTCGCCCGTCGTCGGTGGCGATACCGCTGGGCAAGTCGAGAGCGACTCGGATCCGCGCCGCCTCGGCCAGGGTGCCGAGCCGCGCCGACAGCGACTCGTCGAGCGGACGGGCGAGGCCGGTGCCGAACAAGGCGTCGACGAGGAGCGGCGCCGGCGGCGCTTCGGCAAGAGTTTCGACCGGCCCGTACCAGGCCGCCCGCGCCGCCTGCGCATCGGCGCTTTTCGGATCGCAAAGGGCGGCGACCCGAACCTGCGCGCCGCGCTGCGCCAGACGGCGTGCGACGACATAGCCGTCGCCGCCATTATTGCCCGGTCCGCAGAGCACGAGCGCCGGCAAGGGCCCGGCGAAACGCCGGATCGCCTCCGCCGCCGCCGCGCCCGCGCGCTCCATCAGCAGCTGGGCCGGAGTTCCCACGGCGATGGCTCCAGCCTCTGCGGCGCGCATTTCCGCGGCGGTGAGGATGAACCGGGTCACCGCACCGTCGCCGGCAGCCGGTAGCGGTCGGTACCGATCGCCACTTCGACCAGGTCCTTGCGGATCACCGTCACCGTCGCCGCCTCCGCGCCGTCGGCGGCCATCACGCCGCGTCCGTCGCCGGTCGCCACCAGCCGCCGGAAGCTGCCGCTTGGGCTGCGGATGGTGAAGACGGTCTCCGGTCCCGGCGAGCGCGCGACCGTGCACACCCGGGCGAAGGCCGCAGCGCCGTCCACGGCGCATTCGACGAGGGCATCGGGCGGGGCCGCACGAGGCCCGCAGGCCGAGAGCAGGGGGAGGAGGAGAGCGACGGAGCGCTTCATCCCGGGCTTCTCCCTCATTGCCGCCCGGCAGGCAAGTCAGCGGCCGGGGCGCAGTGCCGCCAGCCGCTCCCGCAGATCGTCCGAGCCGAACATCGAGTCGAAGCGGCGGTCCTGCTCCTCGTCGCGGCGATGGCCCGCGCCGGCGAGGCCGATGGCGCGCTTCAGCACGGCGACGCTCTCGCCGCTGTTGGCGCAGATCGCGTCGGCGAGTGCGTCCACCGCCGCCGCGGCGTCCGCCGCGACAAGCTCGACCAAGCCGATCCGCGCGGCCTCGGCCGAATCGATGCTGCCGGCGGCGAGCAGCAGCCGCGAGGCCTGGCCCGG
>JAXDPG010000210.1:0-19466 GCA_034668485.1 Sphingomonadales bacterium | reverse complement strand
CGCGGAAGCCTGCGCGGCGCGCCGCCGCCTCTACGCCCTGTTCGGGCGCCGGCTGTTCAGCGATCCCTCGTGGGACATTTTGCTCGAGCTGTTCGTGAGCACGCTGGAAGGCCGCAAGGTCACCGTCTCGACCGCCTGCATGTCGGCCTGCGCGCCGACGACGACGGCGCTGCGCCACATCGCCTACCTGGTCCAGGAAGGGCTGGTCATCCGCCGCCCGCACCCGGCGGACGCCCGCAGCACCTATCTCGAGCTGACCGGCCAGGCGGTCTCCCGCCTCACCCAATATTTCAGCGAGTCGCGTTGAGCTCGGGATAGTCGCGCCGGATGGTGTCGATCGCCATAGAGACGTAAGCGGCCGGCCCGTGCAGCTGGGCATGGTCGAGCGCATCAAGCAGGCCGTTCAGGCGCGCGTGAAGTTCCTGGACGTGGCCTTCCGAGGCCCTGCCTTCCGATATGGTGCCGTCCATCAGCCGCAATTCCCCCGTTTCCCCCCGGTTCGGTGCGCGGCCCCAGCGCGGAATAGGACCGCCATAGCGCAGCTTCGCTCCGGGGTCACCCATCTAGTTGCGGATCGCAACCGAGCCCTTCCGGTATCGCGCACGGACCTAGGCCGTGCCGCGCGAGGCTTCGTCCAGCCTTGCCAGCTGCCCGGACGACAGCTCGAGAATCATCGCGCCGAGCAATTCCTCGAGCTGCTCGAGGGTCCGAGCGCTGGCGATCGGCGCGGCGACGCCCGGCTGGGCGGCGACCCAGGCAAGGGCAATCTGGGCCGGCGTCGCACCCGATTCGGCGGCGATCTCGTCGAGCGCCGCAAGCACCGCCGGTCCGCGTCCCTCGACATATTTGGCCATTCGGTCGCCGCGCACGCTCTGGCCGTAATCCTTCTCGCTCCGGTACTTGCCGGTGAGATAGCCCGAGGCGAGGCCGTAGAACGGCAATATGCCGACCTCCTCGGCGAGGCAGAGCTGCTGCAGGCTGCCCTCGACCTTGCCGCGCTCCAGCAGATGATATTCGTTCTGGAGCACCTCGTAGCGGCTCACTCCCATCTCCCGCGCCAGCGACAATGCCTGGCCGAGGCGCTCGGCGGTGAAATTGGAAGCACCGAGCGCGCGCACCTTGCCCGCCTCGACCAGCCGGTCGAACGCTCCCAGCACCTCTTCCATCGGAGTGTCCGGATCGTCCTGGTGAGCGTAGTAAAGGTCGATCGTCTCGACGCCGAGCCGCATCAGCGACGCGTCCGCGGCCTTGGCGATTCGCCATCCCTCGAGCTTGCCGCCGCCGTGGCGATGGAGCATTCCGACCTTCGTCGCGATCTGGATCTCGCCGCGCGGCCGGCGCCGCTTCAGCCACTCGCCGATCAAGGTCTCCGATTCGCCGCCCTGGTGGCCGGGCACCCAGGCCGAATAGACGTCGGCCGTGTCGATCATCGTTCCGCCGGCGTCGACGAAGCGGTCGAGGATCCGGAAGGCTTCCTCGCCGCTCACCGTCCAGCCGAACACGTTGCCGCCGAGGACGAGACGGGGGGTGAGGAGGCCGCTGCGGCCGAGGGGACGCCGATCAGTCATCGAGGAACTCCTTCACCGGTCCCGCCCGCGTCGCGGCCTCGCCTCCAAGGCATCGATCGCTTCCCTGACCCGCTGGCTCTCGCCGCGAGGCACCACCAGCACCGCGCGTTCGGTGGCGACGATGACGAGGCCCTCGACCCCCAAGGCGACCACGGTCGGTCCCTCGGAGCGGACGAGGCAGTCCCGGCTTCCCGGGGCGACGGCATCGCCCGTCAGGAGGTTGCCGTCGGCGTCGACGGGGCCCAGCGCGTGCAGCGCTTCCCAGCTGCCGATGTCCGACCAGCCCATCGCCGCCGGCACGACCGCCACCCTGGCCGCTTTTTCCATCACCGCCCTGTCGATCGAAACGTCGGGCGCCGCGGCGAAATCCTCCTCCACGGCGGCGAGCACGTCCGGCGCATGCTCGCCCAGCGCCCCGAGCAGAGCCTCCTTCGCGAACAGGAAGATGCCGGCATTCCAGTCCCAGCCGCCCTCGGCGAGCCAGGACTCCGCGGTCGCCCGATCCGGCTTCTCCGCGAAGCGCGCCGCTCGGAAGGCCCCCGCCGCCAGCGCCTCGCCGCGCTTGATGTAGCCATAGCCGGTCTCGGCCCGATCCGGCGCGACGCCGAACGTCACCAGCCAGCCCTCGCCGGCCAGCGGCGCCGCCGTCGCCACCGCCGAGCGGAACGCCGTTTCGTCCTCGATATGGTGGTCGCTCGGCATGACCAGGAGCAATTCGCCTTCCGCCGCCGCCAGCGCCGCCAGCGCGATCGCGGCCGCGGTGCCGCGCGCGCAGGGTTCCAGGACCAGCCGCGCCTCGGGGACCTCGGCCCTGACCGCGAGTGCCTGCTCGCGTCCCGCGACCACGATCGGCGCCCCCCAGGCGGCCGCTCGCCGCGCCGTCGCCTTGAGCAGGCTGTCGTCGCCCGCCAGGGCCAGGAACTGCTTGGGACGGTCGGCGCGCGACAAGGGCCAGAGCCGGGTTCCCGCCCCCCCGGAAAGGATGACGGGCCTGATCGTGGGAGCGGTCATGGCGTCCGTGTAGCAGAGCCCTCGCCCGGCGCCACCCCGCCGCCGGGGCCGCTTGGCCCTCGCCGGGTTCAGGTGCGGACGATCGCCTCGCCCATCTGCAGCTTCTTGCCGCGGGTGACGATGACGAGATCGCCGACCTTCGCCGTCTCGAACAGCTTCTTCGCGAACGGGACGGGGACCGCCACGCAGCCGTGGGTGGCGTAGCCCGGGGCGACGCTGTCGCTGCCGTGGATGGTGACGCCGTCGTTGGTCAGCCGCATCATGTAGGGCATCGGTGCGTCGTAGAGGTTGGAGACGTGGCGGGCGTCCTTCTGGCTGATCGGGAAGGCGCCGAGGGGGGTCGGCTTGTCGTCGCGGCCGTACAGGATGGCGGCGGCGCCGATCTCATAGCCGCCGCGGAAGATGGAGAGGACCTGCGCCTCGAGGTCGACGGTGATCACCACCGGCCCGTCCGCGGGCGCCCCCGATTCGTCCCAATGGTAGGCGCCCATCTTCAGCGGTCCGGGAATGTCGAGGATCCGCCGGACCACGAAATTGGCGTCGGCCGGCGCGGATGCGGGCGCTGCGAGCGCGGGCGGAGCGGGCAGAGCGGCGGCGATCCGCGCCTCGGCCGGGGCAGGCGCGGGCCTGTCCGCGACCTCGAAGCCGAGAACGAGCAGGGCAGCCGCGACCACCAGCCCCGCTCCCATCCGCGTCGCCAACCGCCTGCTTGCCATGCTTCGGCTCCTTCCAATCGGGGCTCGCCATGGCGCAAGCGGGGCTGCGGCGCCAGAGGCCGATCCGCCATGTGCCGGGGCGGGACGGCGCCCGCGCGGAGGCTTACCAGCGAGGCGTCAAGCCCGTTCCCGGCTGGCCGCCGCTCGTCGAGCCGCCGCGGCATCGTCTTAATACTTCAACCCGCCGCCTCGGGGTCGAGGGGCGGGAAGCGAGTCTTCAGGGTGCAAAAAAGGTTCGCGCGCCCGACCGGCTAGTGCCGGCGGCGCGCGACGGATCGAAAGCTCAGGCCCGCCGGCAGGGGCTGATGGGATCGCCGTTGTCGTCCCAGAACAGAATCACGCCGGCGATGATTGCGAAGATCACACCCAGGGCCACCTCAGTCGACATGCCGTCGCTATCATTGTCCTTGGCGACAGCAACGCTGGGCACCGCTGCGATCAACGCGGTTGCCGCAAGTGCGGAGATCAGCTTCGAGCGCATAAATTCCCTCCCTGGGGGTCGATACCGGTCAACTTGCACGAGAAGCCATGGTTCCACAAGCACCAAAAACGTTGATCGGGTTTATGGATATTGGGCTTCGATCGTTGGGCGGCGAGGGCATTCATCGCGATCATGCATGCCTATTCACTGGCGGGACAGGAGCCGCGGCGATAAGGCATGGACAGGCAATGAGGGCGGCGATGGCAGACAATCCTTTCACCAAGCATCCGCGCGAGATGGACGAAACCTACGCCGAGCATCTCGGCGTGGCCCTGCGCTTCGGCCTCAAGATGATCGGCGGCGGCGTCGGCTGCCTCGTCCACGCCGTCTTTCCCTTCCTCTGCGAGCGGACCGGCAGCGAGACGGTGCGGGGCCTGAACGCGACTTTGTGCAAGCGGGCCGACAAGCCCAATTGGGAGCGCCACCCGATCATCTAGGCGGGCGATCTCCTGCCGGGCTGCGCAGCCGGCCCCGGCTCTGAAGACCTCGTCCGATTACGGACAAGCAAGTGTCCGCCTGCGGACAGGGGGGGGCGGCCTTCGTCGCTCCCTGCGGCAGGTTTGTCGCCATCCGCTAGGCGCCCGGCGATGGCCTGTTTCTTGCAGACGATGACATCTGTAATCGCTGAAAGGAAGCGCAGGGTGGCGAGTAAGATGTTGCGGACGGCAGTGGCCGCCCTGCTCCTGTGCGGGAGCGCCGGTGCCGCCGTTGCGGCCCAGACCGCGGGACCCGACGGCCGCACCGTGTACGAAGCCGCCTATTTCGCCCAGTTCGCGCCGTCCAACGCGCTCCAGATCGTCGAGCGCGTGCCCGGCTTCACGCTCGAGCTCGGCAACCAGGAAGTGCGCGGCTTCGGCCAGGCGGCGGGCAACGTCGTCATCAACGGCCAGCGGCCGAGCTCGAAGAGCGACACGCTGGAAACCATCCTCGCCCGCATTCCGGCCAGCCGGGTCGCGCGGGTCGAGGTCGGGCCGGGCGACCTGTTCGGCTCCGAATTCTCGGGCAAGCCGGTGGTCCTCAACCTGGTGACGACGTCGGCGGGCGGTCTCGCCGGCACCTTCAACGGCCAGCTGCGCCGGACCTATACCGGCCGAGTAGAGCCCGACGTCACCGTCTCGGCCCTGATCCGGCGGGGCAAGTCCTCCTTCAACGCCTCGGCCGGCTACCAGGCCTTTCCGGCGACCGAGGAGGGGTTCGACCGGGTCACCGCCCTGCCGAGCGGCGACCTTGTCGAGTTCCGCCGCAAGGTCAACCGGATCGCCGACCGCACCCTGTTCGTCTCCGGCGCCTGGGAGCATAATGACGGCGACAACCGCACCGCCCATCTCAATTTCCGGGTGTCGCAGAACTGGTTCGAGCTCGGCCAGAAGAACGACGTCTTCCCGGCCGGCGGGACGGTGCGCGACGACCGGCTCACCCAGAATTATGACAGCCGCAATTACGAGCTGGGCGGCGACGTCACCCGGCCGCTGCTTGGCGGTGGGATCAAGCTGATCGGCCTCGCCACGCGCCAGCACCGGCACAATGTCGACACCTCGCTCAACCGGGTGCGCAGCATCGTCACCGGCGGCATCGTCCAGGATCTCGACAATCAGCGCGATGAGACGGTGGCGCGGCTGGTCTGGAACCGCTCGAACCTGCTCGGCTGGAGCGTCGAGACCGGCGTCGAAGGGGTGCTCAACCAGCTCGACAGCGACGTCAACATCTTCCGCCTCGACGGCGCCGGCGCGCAGACGAGGATCGACCTGCCGGTCGACCAGGCGGTGGTGAAGGAATATCGCGGCGAGGCCTTCGTCAATGCCGGCAAGGCGCTCTCCAAGACGCTCCGGCTCGACCTCGGCCTCACCTACGAGGCGTCGCGGCTGACCGTAAGCGGCGACGCCGAGGCCGAGCGGGTGCTGAAGTTCCTCAAGCCCAAGGCGAGCCTCGACTATCGCGACAAATCGGGCTGGCATGCGCAGCTGTCCGTTGCGCGCACCATCGCGCAGCTCAATTTCGAGGATTTCATCAGCACCGCCGAGCTGACCAACGACCGCGTCAATGGCGGCAATGCCGACCTTGTACCCCAGCGCGCCTGGGAGCTGCTGGCGACGCTTGAGCAGCCGATCCTCGGCGACGGCCTGGTCAAGATCGAGGCCGGCTACAACCGCATCTCCCTGGTCCAGGACCGCATTCCGACGCCGGAAGGGTTCGACGCCCCGGGCAATCTCGGCAACGGGCGGATGTTCATCCTGAAGAGCACCATCGACGCGCCGCTCGGCAGGTTCGGGATCAAGGGCGGCCGGCTCACCGTCCACAGCTCGCTGGTCGATACCTCGGTCGAGGACCCCTATACGCACCGGCAGCGGCATTTCTCGGGCTACAGCCTCTACGCCGCCGACGCGAGCTTCCGGCAGGATCTCGGCAAATGGGCCTATGGCGCGACCTTCTTCGTCAATGCTCCGACCTTCTTCTTCCGCCAGAACGAGATCGACAAGCCGTTCAGCAGCAATCCCTATGTCCAGGCCTTCGTCGAATATCGCCCGACCCCGAAGACGACGGTGACCTTCAGCCTCGACAACGCCACCGACGCCCCCGCCTTCAGGGGCCGCACCTTCTTCACGCCGGACCGGACGAACCCGTTCCCGGACCAGTTCGAGCTGAGGCACCGCAACAAACACGTCATCCCGTCGATCGGGATCAAGCACAGCTTCGGGTAGGCGCGTCGTCCCAGCGCAGGCTGGGACCCCACCGTGAAGACCTCCGCGCCCGCCGGGGCCCCAGCCTTCGCTGGGGCGATGTCATGATCCCCAGGCGATGAAGGGGGGGTTGAGGAAGCGGCGGTCGATCTTGCCGTAGCGGAGCGGGCCGGTCTCGCGGCCGGCCTCATCGAGCGCCATCACCCGGCCCCCCGCCGCCTCGAGGATCGCCTGGCCGGCGGCGGTATCCCATTCGGCGGTGGTGCCGTGGCGCGGATAGACGTCGGCCGTCCCGTCGGCGACCAGGCAGAATTTGAGCGACGAGCTCGAAGCGACGAACTCGGCGATGCCGAGATGCGCGCTCTTCGCGGCGGTGCCGTGCGACGCATGGCTGCGGCTGCCGACGGCGGTCAGGCCGGCAATGGGACGGGGGCGGGGCCGGATCGGCTCCGGAACGCCCCCGCCGCGGCCCCGGAACGAGCCCTGGCCGCGGGCGCCGAAGTAGAGGAGGCCGCGATCCGGCGCGTAGATCACGCCCGCGACCGGCTCGCCGCTTTGGATCAGTCCGATATTGACGGTGAACTCGCCGGTGCGCTGGACGAAGCCGCGGGTGCCGTCGAGGGGATCGACGCAGAAGAAGCGCTCGCCGAGCGCGGGAATTCGGCCGGCCGCGGCTTCCTCCTCGGCGAGGACGGGTATGTCGGGGAAGGCGGCGGCGAGGCGCTCGAGGATGATCGCCTCGGCATGGCGGTCGGCGATGGTGACGGGGGAGCCGTCCTCCTTCTCCTCGGCCTCGCAACCCTCGGCGTAGATGCGCTCGATCTCGGCGCCGGCGGCGAGCGCGGCGTCGATGAGGATGGGGAGGAGGTTGGGTAGGGCCATAGGGAAGTCATCATGCCGGACTTGATCCGGCATCCACCTTTCTCCGCGGCGGTGAAAGAAGGTGGACCCCGGGTCAAGCCCGGGGCGACGGGGCTTGGCTAGATAGCCAGCCCAGCGTCACCTTCGAGGACCTTGCGCTCCAGGCGCGGTGCCTCGCCGGCCTGCCACAGTCGGGCCGTATGGACGACCCGGTAGCGCAGAGGCCCGCCGTCCGGCGTGCCGCTCCGGGCAATGGGGCGCGGGATGCAGACGAATTCGGTCTTCATCTCCTCGCCCGACAGGCGGACCGTCGCATAGCCATGACCGCCCAGATCGACGAATTCCAGGTGCGGCGATAATGCCGGGTTCGACAGCGACCTTGCGCGCTCGAGATCGAAGCTCCTGGCATATTCGAGGCAGGAGCGGACGCCGTGCCTGACCAGCATGTTGTACGTCCAGTCGGGCTTCGCGCCGTCCGGCCGATCGGCCAGGAACAAGGGTCGCAGCGGACTGGTCTTCGGAAAATTGTGCTCGTAGGCCTCCATGGTTCCGGGGCTGGTCATTGACGCTCCGACGAAGCTCAAGCCGATGGGATCGAACTTGCCTGGAGGCAGCTGCGATGCGGCATATCCGGCCCAGAAGCTGTGGCGGTCGCCCGAGACGATCGCGAAGCCGGTGATCTTCGAATCGCGGACAAGGTCGTAGATTTCGGCGCGCTCCGCATAGGCGGTGCCGTAATCGCCGGCGCTCATCAAGGCGAAGGTCGTCGTCGGCCACGCTTCTTTCGTCAGCCCGGGCGGAAGGTTTTGCGGGTCGATCCGCCAATCCGGCGCACCCTGGGAATTGCCCCAGATCTTCCACGTCGCCTTCGAGGTGCGAAGCCGGTCCTTGAACCAGGCTTTCTGCTCGGCGCCGAGAATCGTCTGAGGGGGCGCCTCGCGCCGCGGATTGGCGGCATGCGCGTCGTTGAACGCGATTTCGGCCGGTGGATTGCCGCCGTTGAAAGCGCGCCCGCCGTCGAGAATCCGCGCCGCATCCTCGGGGAACATGCCGGGGAACTCCGGACCGAATTTCCCTATCTCCGGGTCGTCGAACGGATCGGCGCTGCGGTAGCTATGCTGGTCCGTGATGATGAGGTCGAGGTGCTTGCCGTAGCGCAGCGCGCGATAGCCGATCAGGCTGTTGATGGCGGCTAGATTGTTCGGCTCATCGCCGAGGCCGTTCTCGTCCCACCTTTCGATCTCGACGTCCTTCACCGCAGGCGGATCGAACCGGTCGAGCGAGGGCCCGCTGACCTTCTTGCAACGCGACGGCAGATATTCCCACCATGCCTGATTGGCGGCGATCTTGATGCTCTGCCCCGGCCGGGGCGGGCCGCCTGCCTGCTGGATGCTCTGCCAGCCCTGCCAGGAGAATTCGTGATTGTCCCAGATCGCCACGAAAGGCCAGCGCGCCCTCGCATCCTGAAGGTCCGGATCGGCGAGATAGCCGCGATAGATGGCGCGGTAGCCGTCGGCGGTGAGCGGATAATGGAACTTGCCGACCTTGCCGCCATCGGGGATCCGCGCGACCTCGTAGATCGTGCGGTCGTAGCGCGTCTTCACTTCTTCGGGATATTCGACGACCTCGTAGATGAAGTCGCCGAGATGGAGCACGAAATCGAGCTGGTCGGCCGGAGCCGCGCGCTCGTCCTCGAAGACCATCCGGCGATAGGCGTTGAGCTTGCCTTCATTGACGTCCTGGCAGCTGACGAAGGCGAAATTCACGGTGCGCGGATCGTTGGCGGCCGGAGCGGTGACCGTCCGGCCGATCCGGCTGCCGTTGCCCTCGCCGTCGGTGAAGCGGTACCAGTAGGTCCGTGCCGGCTTTAGACCGCCGACGAGGACCCGGCACGTCCAGTCCGCGCGGGCCGAGACGGCCGCGGGCGCCCGCGCCACGACCCGGCGGAACGCTTCATCCTCGGCCACCTCGACGGTCAGCAGCTCCCGCTCCCCCTTGTCGAAAGGACGTCGCGTCCAAAGGATCACGCTGTCGGGGGCCGGATCGCCGGAAGCCACGCCTTCGGGATAGAGGTCGCGCCGCTCGCGCCATTTCGTGCGGGCGGCACCGGCGGGTCCGGCCCAGGCCAGCGACGCGCCCATCGCTGCGGCGGCCTCGATGAACTGACGGCGGCTGAGCGTCATCGCGAAAGCCGTTCGTTATGCCAGCGCAAATGATCCTCCATGAAGGTGGAGATGAAATAATAGCTGTGGTCGTAGCCCTCCTGCATCCTCAGAGTCAGGGGGAGTCCGGCTTTTTCGCAAGCGGTGGTAAGCAGCCCGGGCCGCAACTCCCGTTCCAGGAAGCTGTCGGCCGTGCCCTGGTCGACGAGGATGTCCGGTACCCGGGCGCCGTCCTCGATCAGCGCCACCGCGTCATAGCCGCGCCAGGCGGCGCGGTCCGGGCCGAGATAGCGGCCCAGCGCCTTTTCGCCCCACGGCACCTGCGAGGGCGCGACGATCGGGGCAAAGGCGGAGACGCTCCGGTATCGCCCGGGATGGCGCAAAGCGAGGGTGAGGGCGCCGTGGCCGCCCATCGAATGGCCGGCGATGGATTGGCGGCCCATGTCGGCGGGGAAGTCGGCGGCGACAAGGTCGGGCAACTCGGCGGCGACGTAGCTTGCCATGCGATAGTTGGCGGCGAACGGCTCTTCGGTCGCATCGACGTAGAAGCCGGCGCCCTGGCCGAAATCGTAATCGGGGCTGTCGGCGACGTCGGGTCGGCGCGGGCTGGTGTCGGGGGCGATCAGGATCAGCTCCAATTCGGCGCAGACGCGCTGGTAGCCGCCCTTCTCGACGACGTTGGCGTGGGTGCAGGTGAGGCCGGAGAGATACCAGAGGACGGGCAAGGGCCGGCCGGCCTCGGCCTGCGGCGGCAGGTAGATGCCGAACGTCATGTCGGTGCCGGTCTCGCGGCTGGCGTGGCGGCAGGCGAGCTGGGTGCCGCCGAAGCTCTTGGCGGAAGAGAGTGTCTCTAGGGTCATTTCATTCTCCGTCGCCCCGGCGAAGGCTGGGGCCCCAGGGGGTGAAAGGCACAGGGCTGGTTCTCGCTGGGGTCCCAGCCTTCGCTGGGACGACGATCCGTCAATAAATCACCACGCTCCGAATGCTCTCCCCGGCGTGCATCAGATCGAAGGCCTTATTGATGTCGTCGAGCGGCATCGTATGCGTGATCAGCGGGTCGATCTCGATCCGCCCGTCCATGTACCAGTCGACGATCCTGGGCACGTCGGTGCGGCCGCGGGCGCCGCCGAAGGCGCTGCCTTTCCAGACCCGGCCGGTGACCAACTGGAACGGACGGGTCGAGATTTCGCGGCCGGCCTCGGCGACTCCGATGATGGTCGAGACTCCCCAGCCGCGGTGGCAGCATTCGAGGGCCGCGCGCATCACGTCGGTGCTGCCGGTGCAATCGAAGCTGTAGTCGGCCCCGCCGCCGGTCAGGTCGACCAAAGCCTGGACGAGCTTGTCCGCGCCGACCTCGTCCGGGTTGACGAAATCGGTCATCCCGAACGCTTCGGCCATGGCGCGCTTCGCCGGGTTGATGTCGACTCCGACGATCCTCGCCGCGCCGACCAATCTCGCGCCCTGGATGACGTTGAGGCCGATACCGCCGAGTCCGAAGACGACGACGTTCGAGCCGGGCTCGACGCCCGCCGTCCAGATCACCGCGCCCACCCCGGTGGTGACTCCGCAGCCTATGTAGCAGATCTTGTCGAACGGCGCGTCCTCGCGGACCTTGGCGACGGCGATCTCGGGCATCACCGTGAAGTTGGAGAAGGTCGAGCAGCCCATATAATGGTGGATCGTCTCGCTCCCCAGGCGGAAGCGGCTGGTGCCGTCGGGCATCACGCCCTTGCCCTGCGTGGCTCGGATGGCGGTGCACAGGTTGGTCTTCCGCGAGAGGCACGACCTGCACTGGCGGCATTCGGGCGTGTAGAGCGGGATGACGTGGTCGCCGACCGCGACCGAGGTGACGCCCTCGCCCACCTCGCGGACGATGCCGGCGCCTTCGTGGCCGAGGATCGACGGGAAGATGCCCTCGCTGTCCTTCCCCTCCAGCGTGTAGGCGTCGGTGTGGCAGATGCCGGTCGCCATGATCTCGACGAGGACCTCGCCGGCGCGGGGGCCGTCGAGATCGACCTCGTGGATCTCGAGCGGCTGGTTCGGGGCGACGGCGATGGCGGCGCGGGTCTTCATCTTCGGTCCTCTGCCTCAGCGGGCGGCCAGCCTTCCTTGTCACCACGCGGCGGAGGATTACAACCGGTAACGAAGGGGATTTGCCATGATCGTCGCGCTTGCTCTCGCCGTCGCCGCGCCCGCCTCGCCGCCGCCGCCGCCCTGCTCCGGCCCCGAGTATCGCGCCCTGGATTTCTGGGTGGGCGACTGGGACGCCGAGTTCGCATTGCCCGGCGGACAGACCGGCCATGCCACCAACCGTATCACCAGGGACGAGTTCGGCACTTGCGTCATCAGCGAGCATTTCGTGCAGGGGGACATCGGCTATGTCGGCGCCTCCTACAGCACATGGGATGCGTACAAGAAGACGTGGGTGCAGACGTGGGTGGACAATGGCGGCGGCTACATCACCCTCGTCGGCGGGCCGGTCGAGGGGCAGCCCTACAGCTTCGAGCTGGTCACCGTCGATCCCCGCGGGCCGAAGCAGGTTCATTCGCGGATGATCTGGCAGGACGTGAAGCCGGACAGCTTCACCTGGCGCTGGCAGGGGCAAAAGGCCGACAGGAGCTGGGCCGACAGCTGGGTGATCCATTACACGAGGCGGAAGTAATTCGTCACCCCGGCGAAAGCCGGGGCCTCCGGCCGGGCAGGCACCCCTTCTCGACGAGGTCCCGGCTTTCGCCGGGATGACGGATCAGGCCCGGCTCCACTTCTTCCGGTCCGCCAGGATCGCCCTCGCCGCATTATGGCCCGGAGCACCGGTCACGCCGCCGCCGGGATGCGCTCCCGAGCCGCACAGGTAGAGGCCGGGCAGCGGCATCCGGTAGTCGGCATGGCCGAGCATCGGGCGCGCGGAGAAGAGCTGGTCGAGGCCCATCTTGCCGTGGAAGATGTCGCCGCGCGGCACTCCGAAGCGCTGCTCGAGATGCCAGGGCGACAGCGCCAGGCGGCCGATGACGGAGGCCTTGAAGCCCGGCGCATAGCGGTCGACATGGGCGATGACATGGTCGGCGGCCTCGTCGACGCGGGCCTCCCAGCCGCCTTCCACCTCGTAGGGGAAATGCTGGCAGAACAGGCTGGCGACATGCTGCCCCGGCGGCGCGAGCGAGTCGTCGAGGGTGGAGGGGATCAGCATCTCGACGATCGGCTCGCTGGCCCAGCCCAAGGTGCGGGCGCTGGTATAGGCGCGGTCCATATAGGCGAGCGAGGGCGCGACGATGATTCCGGCGGTGAGATGGTCGCCGGGCTCGGGACGGCTGATGAAGCGCGGCAGCTCGGACAAAGCGACGTTGATGCGGAAGGTGGCGGATTCGGCGGCCCAGCCGGCCATTCGGCGGGAAATGTCCGGCGAGACGGCGCCGTCGGGGAGCAACCGGCCGAACAGGAAATGCGGGTTGACGTTAGCGGCCACCGCTTTGGCCCGGTAGGTCTTGCCGCCCGCCACCGCCCCCGCGGCCCGGCCGCGTTCGACGATGATCTCCTCGACCGGCGCGTCGAGGATGATCTCGACGCCTTTCGCCCGGGCGGCCTTCGCCATCGCCTGGGTGATCGCGCCCATGCCGCCGATCGCATGGCCCCACGCTCCGGGCACTCCGGCCGCCTCGCCGAACAGATGGTGGAGGAGGACGTAGGCCGAGCCCGGATCGTAGGGGCTGGCATAATTGCCGACGACCGCGTCGAAGCCGAACAGGGCCTGGACGATATCGGTGCTGAAATAGCGCCCGAGTATGTCGGCGGCGGACTTGGTGAAGAAGTCGAGCAGGTTGCGCTGCTCCTCGGCGGTCATGCCGCGCACGGAATTGCCCAGCTTCAAGAGCGCCAGCACGTCGGCGAGGCCGCCGCCGGCATTGGGCGGGGCGCGCAATATCC
Organism: Sphingomonadales bacterium; assembly: GCA_034668485.1. GTDB lineage: Bacteria > Pseudomonadota > Alphaproteobacteria > Sphingomonadales > Sphingomonadaceae > Allosphingosinicella. The sequence goes on along the minus strand of JAXDPG010000210.1, from coordinate 6,068 downwards.
AGTCGCGAAGGATGGCGACGACCGAGCCGAGGGCGGCCGAATAGGAGTCATAGCCCTCCGCATCCTTCGCCGAATGGCGGGCGATTTCGCGGCGGGTGAGGCCGCCGCGGCCGGACAGGAGATGGAGGGGGCCGAGCGTCGGCAGGAAATTGTCGATCTTCCTGAGCACGACCTCGAGGCCGTGCTCGTAGAGCCGCATGTCTTCGATCACCTTCGGGTTGAGCAGGCTCACCGTGTAGGCGGCGGTCGAGTTGCGGAAGCCGGGGTGGAATTCCTCGGTCACCGCGGCTCCGCCGACGACCGAACGGCGCTCGAGCATCGTCACGTTCAGCCCCTTCGAGGCGAGGTAGAAAGCGCAGACCAGGCCGTTATGGCCCGCGCCGATGATGAGGACGTCGGTGTCGGGGGTCATTCGCGCCGCCTACAGCAAGGGCGGGATGGAATTCTAGGCCGCCGGCTGGTGGTGGGCGAGCCTCACGCCTTCGAGAAGGATGTCCTGCCGCGCCTGCTTCGCCACCGCCTCCGCGCCGCCGCCGGTTTCCTGGAACAGGCCGAGCGTGTCGAACTCGTCGGCCGTCGGCGGCTGCAGGGAGAGGTCAGTATAATCCCAGCGCGCCGGATCGGCGAGGATGCGGTTGATCAGCGCCTTCTCCCGGCGGAAGCCGAGCCAGTAGCGGAAAAGCTTGACCGCCGTCTCGGCGGCGAAGCGGGGGTAGAAAATGAGCGCCGGCTCGCGGCGCAATCCAGGGCGGCGGGAGCGGCGGCGCTTGCGGCGCAGGATACCGCCTTCGAGGACCTGAAGCCCTTCGATCTCGTAGAGCATCTTGAACTCGTTCAGATATTGCAGGGCCTTTTTGGGCCTGCCGTGCGGAAGGACGGCGTGGCGGCGCGCGACCGTCTCCATATGCTCCCAGGTGAAGAAGGAAGCCCACGCCTCGCGATAGGCGGAGTCCCATTCCTCGTCGGACATTCGCGGGTGGCGGGTCAGGCGGTGGTGGAGGTTGTATTTGTTGAGGTCGGGATCCATCCATTCGCCGGCCTCGTGCATTCGGCGATGGTCCTCGGAGCCCGGCAGCGGCGTCAGCATGAAGAATTCGAGGACGTCGAGCGGCAGCTCGCGCTTGATGATCTCGACGTCCCGGAGAATCGTCTCCTTGGTGTCGGCCGGGAAGCCGAGGATGTAGCCGGCGAAGGTGAAGACGCCGCGGTCGTGCCATTGCTGAAGCATATGGCGATATTCGGTGATCTTGTTCTGCCGCTTGTTGGCGGCGAGCAGATTGTCCGGATTGATGTTCTCGAGGCCGATGAAGACCCGCATGACTCCGGCGCGCTTCGCCTTGTCGATGAACCCGGGGATGCGGTGGCAGAGCGTATCCACCTGGATCGTGAGATTCGCCTTCAGCCCTTGCGTCTCGCGCAGCTGGATGAGGCGGTCGAAAAAATCCTCCCAGCGGCGGTTGCGGGCGAGATTGTCGTCGGTGATGAAGAAGGCCTTGACCCCCTGGGCGAGATTTTCGCGCACGATGGCCTCGAGGTCGTCCGGGGTGCGGAAGCGGCTCTTGCGGCCCTGGACGTTGATGATCGTGCAGAAGCTGCACTGGAAGGGGCAGCCGCGGCCCAAGTCGAAGCTCGACCAGTTCTGGGAATTGCGGCGGATCGCGTCCGCGGGCAGCACCGGGATCGGCGCACCCTCAAGGCTCGGAAGGTCCTTGAGATAATCGTAGACCGGCTTCAGCCTGCCGTTCCAGGCGTCCTTGAGCACTTCGTCGAGCCGGCCCTCCTCGCACTCGCCGGCGAACAGCGAGCAGCCGATGTCGAGCGCTTCCTGAAGCTCGGGCGGCGTGTCCTTGAGCATCGCCATGCAGCCCGAGACGTGGAAGCCGCCGATGACCACCGGCAGGCCGGCCTTGCGGAACTCCCGGGCAAGATCGAGCGTGTGGCCGAACTGGTTGGACTGGACGCCGACCATGCCGATCAGGGCCGTCGCCCCGCGTCGGCGCAGGTCGCGTACGATCCGTTCGGGGACGACGTGGCGGTTCGTTTCGTCGATCGTGACGAGCTTGATCCCGACGCCCGGCCCGAGCACCTCGCGTTCGGCGCAATCGCGCGCGAGGCCGTGGAGCGCTGCGAGCGAGTTTGACGGGATGAGCGTCTTCCACCAGACGATCGGATAGCCGTCGTCGTCATAATGCGACGGCTTGATCATCACGAATTCGAACACGGCGCGGTCCCTGCTCATCCGCGCGTCATAGCGCTAATGGGGCGCCGGGCACAGTGGAGTCGTTGCCGAGGCCGAAATCAGGAGCCGCCGGGGTTCGCCTTCGGGAATCCGCCCCAGGCGGTGTCATAATCCTTCTGCAGCGCCTCCGTGGCCATCGCGAACGCGGTCGGGCGGAACGGCCAGCAGCTTTCGACCATGAATGCGAGCGTGTCCTCGATCTTATGGGGTTTCAGCTCCGCCTCGGAGGCCGCCTTCCAGCTGCTATGGTCCGGCCCGTGACCCGACATCAGATTGTGGAGCGAGAGGCCGCCCGGCGCGAAGCCTTCGGCCTTGGCGTCGTAGGCGCCTTTGATCAGGCCCATGCACTCGCTCATCACGTTGCGGTGGAACCAGGGCGGTCGGAACGTGTCCTCCGCCACCATCCAGCGCGGCGGGAAGATGACGAAATCGGCATTGGCGCGGCCCGGCATCTCGGACGGGCTGGTGAGAATTGTGAAGATCGACGGATCGGGATGGTCGAAGCTCACCGTGCCCATCGTGTTGAAGCGGGCGAGGTCGTATTTCCAGGGCGCGAGGTTGCCGTGCCAGGCGACGACGTCGAGCGGGCTGTGGTCGAGCGTCGTCGTCCACAGGCGGCCGAGATATTTCTGGACGAGCTCGACCTCGCCGTCCTCGTCCTCGTAGGCGGCGACCGGGGTGAGGAAATCGCGCGGGTTGGCGAGGCCGTTGGAGCCGATCGGGCCGAGCTCGGGAAGGCGGAACAGGGCGCCGTGATTCTCGGCGACATAGCCGCGCGCGCTGCCGTCCGGAACGAGGGCGCGGAAGCGGACTCCGCGGGGGACGAGCGCCACTTCGCCGGGGGCGACGTCGAGCCGGCCCATTTCGGTGCACAGGGTGAGGCGGCCCTGCTCGGGGATGAAGAGCAATTCGCCGTCGGCGTCGAAGAAGCAGCGCTCCATGTCGCGGGTCGCGCGGTAGATGTGGACGGCGCAGCCGGAGAGCAACTCGGGGCCGCCATTCGCCATTATCGTGGCCATGGAGTCGATCAGGTCGACCGCTTCGCCGCCGATCGGCAACGGGTCCCACCGCAGGCGGTTGGGCGGAAGCGGATCGTGGAGCGCGGCCGCGGTGAAAAGCGGGGCGCCTTGGTAAGGCCGGTAGGGCGGATGCTCGGCACTCGGGCGAAGGCGATACAGCCAGGACCGCCGGTTCTCGGCGCGCGGAGCGGTGAAGGCGGTGCCGGAGAGCTGCTCGGCGTAGAGGCCGAAGGCCGGCTTCTGCGGCGAGTTGCGGCCCTCGGGAAGCGCACCGGGCACCGCCTCCGTGGCGAAATGGTTGCCGAAGCCGGAGAGGTAGTTGTCGCTGCTCATGTCCTGCCAATAACGTCATTCCCGCGAAAGCGGGAATCCCGCTTCTTCTTGTGGTGACGCGCGGGGAGGCGGAACAAGAATCGGGACCCCCGCTTTCGCGGGGGTGCCGCCGCCTGGCCCTACCGCATCAGCACCAATTCCTCCGCCATGGTCGGATGAAGCGCGACGACGGCGTCGAAATCCTCCTTCTTCAGCTTCGCCTTGACCGCGATCGCGGCGGCCTGGAGGATTTCGGGGGCGTCGGGGCCGATCATGTGGAGGCCGACCACCTCGTCGGTCTCGGAGTTGACGACGAGCTTGTAGAGGGCGCGCTCGTTGCGCCCGGCCAGGACGTTCTTCATCGCCCGGAAGTCCGAGGTGTAGGTCTTGACCGAGCCGAGCTTGTTGCGGGCCTGGCCCTCGGTCATGCCGACGCCGGCGAGCGGCGGGTGGCTGAACACGGCGGAAGGAATGTTCTCATAGTCGACCCGGGTCGGCTTGTTGCCGAAGATCGTGTCGGCGAAGGCCTGGCCCTCGCGGATCGCGACCGGGGTGAGCTGGACCCGGTTGGTGACGTCGCCGACGGCGTAGACGCTGTCGCAGGCCGACTTGTTGTCGGCGTCGACGACGACCGCGCCCTTTTCGTCCACTTCGACGCCGGCGCTGTCCAGCCCGAGGCCTTCGGTATTGGGCCGGCGGCCGATTGCGAACATCACCGCATCCGCCTCGATCGCGTCGCAGCCCGACATGTTGACGGTGAGCGCGCCATTCTTCTTCTCGATGCTCTCGAAGGCGACGTGGAACTTGAAGTCGATCCCCTTCATCATCGAGATGGTGAGCAGGCGGTCGCGGATCGTCTCGTCATAACCGCGCAGGATGACGTCGGTGCGGTTCACCAAAGTGACGTGGCTGCCGAGATTGTGGAAGATGCCGGCGAATTCGTTGGCGATATAGCCTGCGCCGGCAATCACCATCCGTTTGGGCAGATCGGGCAGGTGGAAGGCGTCGTTCGAGGTGATGCCGAGCTCGTTGCCGGGGAAATCGGGCACCACCGGGCGGGCGCCGGTGGCGATGAGGATGACCTTGGCGGAGACGGTTCGGCCTCCGGCGAGCCGGACCTCGTGGGGGCCGGCCACCACCGCCCGTTCCTTCAATATCTCCACCTTATGGTTGGTCAGCGTCTCGGTATAGGCTTCCTCGAGCCGGCCGACCTCGGCGAGGACGTTGTCGCGCAAAGTCGGCCAGTGGAAGGCGCAGGCAGGCACGTCCCAGCCGAAGCGGCGGGCGTCCTGAAGATCCTCGGCGAAATGGGCTCCGTAGACGAGCAATTTCTTGGGCACGCAGCCACGGATGACGCAGGTGCCGCCGACCTTATGCTCCTCGGCGATCGCCACCTTCGCGCCATGGGCGGATGAAACCCGCGCCGCCCGCACCCCGCCCGACCCGGCGCCGATGACGAAGAGGTCGTAGTCGTAGCTCTGGGCCATGGGGGGCTTTCCGATCGGGAGTGGTTCTTCCGTGCCCATATGGCGGGCGAAGCGTGCGCGCAAATTTCCCTCTCCCGCTCTTCGCGGGAGAGGGGCCTAAACTCGAAGCTTCGCCACCAGCGCGATCCGTTCGGGCGTCGCCTCGGCGAAATTGCCGGCGGCGAACGGAGGATCAGGGTCGTATTCCATGCTGAGCTGCACCGCCTCGGCGATGTCGCGGCCGGCGATCTCCGCGCAGAGGGTGAGGCCGAGGTCGATGCCGGCCGAGACGCCGGCGCTGGTCATGTACTTGCCGTCCTCCGTCACCCGTTCCGGCGAATAGGTCGCTCCGAACCGGGGGAGATATTCGCGCGCGCTCCAGTGGGTCGAGGCCCGGCGACCTTTGAGCAGCCCGGCCGAGGCGAGGATGAGCGAGCCCGTGCAGACCGAGCAGGTGCGCGTGGTCGTCGCGTCGATCGCGGCGAGCCAGGTGCGCAGGGCCTCGTCGCCGAGCTCGCGGCGCACCGAGTCGCGCTGGCCGCCGGGGACGATCAGCATATCGGCCGCGTCTTCCTCGTCGATGCCGCTGTCGGCGTTGAGCGAAAGGAAATCGTCGCCGGTGCGGACCAGGCCGGCGCGGCGGGCGACGAAGCCGATCTCGACCTCGGGGAGGCGGCTCAGCGATTCGTACGGGCCGATCGCGTCGAGCGCGGTGAGGCCGTCGAACAGATAGATGAGGATGCGCATCGCGGTCCTTTCGCTTCACGTCGTCGTCCCAGCGAAGGCTGGGACCCCAGGGGGCGAAAAGCGCGGCGTTCTTCACCCGCCGGGGCCCCAGCCTTCGCCGGGGCGACGGTTAACCGCCCAGGGCTCGGGCGATCAACGCCTTCGTGGAAGGGTCGAAGTCGAGCTCGTCGCCGCTGTCGATCGCCTTCGCCATCTGCTTGCCGAGCTCGACTCCGAACTGGTCGAACGGATTGATGCCGAGCAGGACGGCGTTCACGAAGGTACGGTGCTCGTAGAAAGCGAGCA